>NZ_JBYTEO010000033.1:0-79130 GCF_058791355.1 Pseudomonas sp. EB271-G4-1 | reverse complement strand
CGCTCCCACAGTTGACCGAGTACGCGGTCAACTGTGGGAGCGAGCCTGCTCGCGAAGGGGTCAGTGGCTACACCAGGGAATCAAGTCTCAGGCCAGAACGCCCGAATCCCCGCCACGCCCTGCGCTCCTGCTGCCCAAGCTTTCTCGACTTCCGCCGGGCCAACCCCACCCAGCAAAAACACCGGCCTGCTGAAACCCTCGATCAAGCTCGAAGCCTGCTCCCAGCCAAGCGGTAGAGCGCCCGGATGCGTCAAGGTCGGCTGCACCGGCGACAGGGTCACGAAGTCCACACCCATCTCCTCGGCCAGCGCCAGCTCTTCAGCGTTATGGCAAGACGCCGCCAACCAGCGCGATGCCGGCAACGGACGACCGGCAGCCGCGTACTTGCGCAACTGTGCCGACGTGATGTGCCAACCGGCGGAGGGGAAATCTCCCAGCCACTCGAACGGCCCCTTGATCATCAGCTGCGCCTTGCCGGCACACAGCCCGACGGCGTCCACAGCCAGATCGCGGTACTTCGGGTCGTAACCGTTTGGTGCGCGCAACTGGATCAGCTTGATGCCGCCCGCGATGGCTTTCTGGATCCCTCGCAACAGGGCCGGGGTTTCCAGGTCTTCAGGCGTGATCAGGTATTGCTCGGGCAAGCGCGCGGCCGCCACGATTGGCCGGTTGGCCTCAGGGAACTCGTAACCCGACAGATCACGCGCCGCCACCCAAGCCAATGGCTGACCTTCGGCGCCGTGAGGCTCACCGGTGAACGCCGAGACTTCCCAGACATCCAGCAACACCTGCTTGTCCGGGTAATCATGGCGGACCTTGATCAGCGGGCGTGCCGCGCCGACCACGATACCCAGCTCTTCCTGCAGCTCACGGGCCAAGGCGCTTTCGACCGACTCGTCGGCCTCGACCTTGCCACCGGGAAATTCCCACAGGCCGCCCTGGTGCTGAGTATCGGCACGACGGGCGATGAGGATCTTGCCGCTGCCATCACGGATAACGGCGGCTGCTACGTGTACTCGTTTCACCGCTTGATCTCCTCCAGGCCGGCCTTTTGCCAAGCCTTGAACGCTGGCCATTGGTAGAGGGTTTCAACATAGGCTTCGTCGACTGCCGACAGCTTGACCTGATAGGTACGCAGGCGCACGGCAATGGGTGCAAAAAACACGTCGGCCAGGCTTATGCGACCGAACAGGTAGGGCCCAGGCTCGGTCGCGACAGAGCGGCATTCAGCCCACAACGCCGACATGCGCTCGATGTCTGCCTGCACATCCGCCGGAACCGGCGACAGCGGCGCGTCATGACTCAGGTCGAATGGCATGTTGCCGCGCATGGCGAAGAATCCACTGTGCATTTGCGCGCACGCCGAACGCGCCTGGGCACGGGCGGCGATATCCTTGGGCCACAGGCCCGCGTCGGGAAACTGTTCCGCCAGGTATTCGGCAATCGCCAGGGAGTCGGCGATGGTGCCGTGTTCGGTCTTGAGCAACGGGACCTTGCCGGTTGGCGAGTGCTTGAGCAGACGTTCGCGGGTGTCCGGCTGGTTCAGCTTGATCAATTCTTCGGTATAGGTGGCGCCGGTCAGATCGAGGGCCAGGGCACCACGCAGGGACCAGGAGGAAAGCAGTTTGTCGCCGATGATCAGGTGGAGGCTCATGTTCGGGACCTTTTGATGAGGTGGACAGGCCAAATTCTTTAGCGTCTGGTCATCCGTCATCGCGGGCAAGCCCGCTCCCACAGTGATCGCGCCGTACCACGGAACCTGTGGGAGCGGGCTTGCCCGCGATGGGGTCGACTCGGTCTTAAGTACGGTACTCGGCGTTGATCTTCACGTACTCGTGGGACAGGTCGGTGGTCCAGATGGTTTCGCTGCAATCACCACGACCCAGTTCGATACGAATAGTGATTTCTTCCTGCTGCATCACCGCTGCGCCCTGGGCTTCGGTGTAGGTCGCAGCGCGGGCGCCACGGCTGGCGATGCACACTTCACCGAGGAACACATCGATCTTGCTCACGTCCAGGTTCGGCACGCCGGCACGACCAACAGCCGCGAGGATGCGGCCCCAGTTCGGGTCGGAAGCGAACAGCGCAGTCTTGATCAATGGCGAGTGGGCCACGGTGTAGCCAACGTCCAGGCATTCCTGGTGAGTGCCGCCGCCGTTGACTTCAACGGTAACGAATTTGGTCGCGCCTTCGCCGTCGCGAACGATCGCCTGGGCCACTTCCATGCACACCTCAAATACCGCCTGCTTGAGCTTGGCGAACAACTCGCCTTCGGCACGGGTGATTTCCGGCAACGCCGCCTGACCGGTGGCGATCAGCATGCAGCAGTCGTTGGTTGAGGTGTCGCCATCGATGGTGATGCGGTTGAACGACTTGTTGGCGCCGTCCAGCATCAGGTTTTGCAGCACATCGCGAGCAACCTTGGCGTCGGTGGCGATATAGCCGAGCATGGTCGCCATGTTAGGGCGAATCATGCCCGCGCCCTTGCTGATACCGGTGACGGTGATGGTCACGCCGTCGTGCTGGAACTGGCGGCTGGCACCCTTTGGCAGGGTATCGGTGGTCATGATGCCGGTGGCGGCAGCTTCCCAGTTGTTCTCCGACAGATCGTCGAGGGCAGCTTGCAGTGCGCCCTCGATTTTCTCGACCGGCAGCGGCTCGCCGATCACACCAGTGGAATACGGCAGCACCAGGCTGGCGTCTACGCCGGTCAACTCTGCCAGCTTGGCGCAGGTGCGCTCGGCCGCGGCCAAACCTGGTTCACCGGTACCGGCGTTGGCATTGCCAGTATTGGTCAGCAGGTAACGCACCGGACCTTGCACGCGCTGCTTGGCCAGGATCACCGGGGCGGCGCAAAAGGCGTTCAAGGTGAATACACCCGCCACCGTCGAGCCTTCGGCACAACGCATGACCACCACATCCTTGCGCCCCGGGCGCTTGATACCGGCCGAGGCGATACCGAGTTCAAAACCGGCAACCGGGTGCAACGTTGGCAAAGGACCAAGACCAACAGCCATGAATGCGCTCCTTTATAAATGATGTCTGCACCGCTTCAGCAAAAGCGATGGTAAAAATGGCAAAACGCCGCGACGGCATGAGCCGGTCGCGGCGCGGGTATTTCAGCGTATGAAACGGGGGTTACTGGATCTGCCCGTGGCAATGCTTGAACTTCTTGCCCGAACCGCAGTAGCACAGTTCGTTACGGCCCAGCTTCTGCTCGTTGCGAACCGGGGCGGTGGCGAGGGCCACATCGACCTCTTCACCCAACTGCTCCGGCTGCTCCAGGCTCGGAGCCTCTTCATGCAGGAACTGCATGCGCGCCGCCAGTGCCTCGGCTTCCTGGCGCAGGCGCGCCTCTTCCTCGGCCGGATCTTCGCGACGCACCTGAACGTGTGACAACACACGGATCGAGTCGCGCTTGATCGAATCCAGCAGCTCGGAGAACAGCGTGAACGACTCGCGCTTGTACTCTTGCTTCGGGTTCTTCTGCGCATAACCGCGCAAGTGGATACCGTGACGCAGGTGATCCATGGTCGACAGGTGGTCTTTCCACAGGTCATCCAGCACGCGCAGGACGATTTGCTTCTCGAAGGTGCGCAGCGCTTCCGCGCCCGCCTGGTCTTCTTTCTCGTTGTACGCGGCGATCAGCTCCTGCATCAGCTTCTCGCGCAGGGTTTCCTCGTACAGGTGATCGTCTTCGTCGAGCCACTGCTGGATCGGCAGCTTCACACCGAAATCGCTTTCCAGGGCCGCTTCCAGACCCGCCACGTCCCACTGCTCTGGCAGCGATTGCGGTGGAATGTGCGCGCTGACGGTAGCGTTGAGTACGTCCTGGCGGAAGTCGGCAATGGTCTCACCGATGTTGTCGGCAGCCAGCAACGTGTTACGCATGTGATAGATCACTTTACGCTGTTCGTTGTTGACGTCGTCGAACTCGAGCAGTTGCTTGCGAATATCGAAGTTGCGACCTTCAACCTTGCGCTGGGCCTTTTCGATGGCGTTGGTCACCATGCGGTGCTCAATCGCTTCGCCAGGCTGCATGCCCAGGGCCTTCATGAAGTTCTTCACCCGATCAGAGGCGAAGATGCGCATCAGGCTGTCTTCCAGCGACAGGTAGAAACGACTGGAACCGGCGTCACCCTGACGACCGGCACGACCACGCAATTGGTTGTCGATACGGCGCGATTCATGACGCTCGGACGCGATCACCTGCAAACCACCCGACTCGAGCACTTGCTGGTGACGTTTCTGCCAGTCCGCCTTGATCTGGGCAATCTGCTCAGGGGTCGGGTTTTCCAGCGAGGCCACTTCCACTTCCCAGTTGCCGCCCAACAGGATGTCGGTACCGCGACCGGCCATGTTGGTGGCGATGGTCAGTGCACCCGGGCGACCGGCCTGGGCGATGATCTCGGCTTCTTTTTCGTGGAACTTGGCGTTCAGGACCTTGTGCTCGATGCCTTCCTTGTTGAGCAGGTCGGACATGCGCTCGGAGGTTTCGATGGTCGCAGTACCCACCAGCACCGGACGGCCCGCAGCCATGCTTTCCTTGATGTCAGTGACGATCGCCGCATATTTCTCGTCGGCGGTCAGGAACACCAGGTCGTTGTAGTCTTTACGGGCCAACGGCTTGTTCGTCGGAATGACGATGACCTGCAAGCCATAGATCTGATGGAACTCGAACGCTTCGGTGTCGGCCGTACCGGTCATGCCGGACAGTTTGTTGTACAGACGGAAGTAGTTCTGGAAGGTGGTCGAGGCCAGGGTCTGGCTTTCGGCCTGAATGTTCAGGTTTTCCTTGGCTTCGATGGCCTGGTGCAGGCCTTCGGACAGACGGCGACCGGGCATGGTGCGACCGGTGTGTTCGTCAACCAGTACGACCTGGCCGTCCTGCACGATGTATTCAACGTTGCGATGGAACAGTTTGTGCGCACGCAGACCGGCATAAACGTGGGTCAGCAGGGCCAGGTTGTGCGCCGAATACAGGCTCTCGCCTTCCGCCAGCAGGCCAAGGCGGGTGAGCGCGTCTTCGACGAACTGGTGACCGGCTTCGTTGAGCTCGACCTGGCGGGTCTTCTCGTCAACGGTGTAGTGACCGGCCTTGGTGACTTCGCCTTCGACTTCTTCGACGTGCAGCTCCAACTGCGGGATCAGTTTGTTGATCTCGATATACAGCTTGGAGCTGTCCTCGGCCTGACCGGAAATGATCAGCGGGGTACGGGCTTCGTCGATGAGGATGGAGTCGACTTCGTCGATCACGGCAAAATTGAGTTCGCGCTGGAATTTTTCTTCCATGCTGAACGCCATGTTGTCGCGCAGGTAGTCGAAACCAAACTCGTTGTTGGTGCCATAGGTGATGTCGGCGGCATAGGCCAGGCGTTTCTCTTCCGGCGGCTGGAATGGCGTGACCACGCCGACCGTCAAGCCGAGGAATTCGTAGAGCGGGCGCATCCAGTTGGCGTCACGACGGGCCAGGTAGTCGTTCACCGTCACAACGTGCACGCCCTTGCCGGACAATGCGTTGAGGTAAACACCCAGTGTTGCCACCAGGGTCTTGCCTTCACCGGTACGCATCTCGGCGATCTTGCCTTCATGCAAGGTCATGCCACCGATCAGCTGGACATCGAAGTGGCGCATACCCATGACGCGCTTGCCGGCTTCACGGGCAACCGCGAAGGCTTCCGGCAGAAGCTGGTCGAGGGTTTCCCCTTTGGCGAAGCGGGCCTTGAACTCGTCTGTCTTGGCACGCAATTGATCGTCCGAAAGGGCCACCATTCGCTCTTCGAAGGCATTGACGAGTTGCACCGTCTTGAGCATGCGTTTGACTTCACGCTCGTTCTTGCTTCCAAAAAGTTTTTTTAACAAAGGCGCAAACATATCGGCAGGATCTTCCACACTAAAGGGATGGAGGGCGGCCCCGTGAGTCGCCCGAGCAGCCCTCATGGCCGCATGCGAACGAGCATTCTACCCGGAAACGGTGGTGAGGAAAGTGGCGTTACTCCACGATGCTGGCACAGCGTTGTGACGGGGCTCATTTAAAATAAGGGCAAATCGCTGAACTTCAAGCCATTCACGGCAGAAGTTACTGGTTGATTTAATGGGTAAAGCGCGCGCAAAGCAATGGGGCGGGCGCATCCGGTGCTTTCTGCTACCATGGCGGCTCTGTTACTTCAGGTGTCTGATCATGGCATTTCGCCCTCTTACGGCCAGAGCACCCGCCGTCCTGCTTCGCGAAGCCAAGCCGCTCAAGGCCATTCTAGGCCATGCTCAACGCCTGGGTCATTTGCAACGCTTGCTCGAGAGCCAGCTGCAACCCGCCGCGCGCGCGCATTGCCACGTGGCGTCCTGGCGCGAAGGCAGTTTGTTGCTCATTGTCACCGATGGTCATTGGGCCACCCGCCTGCGCTACCAGCAAAAACGCCTGCAGCGGCAACTGCAGATGTTCGATGAGTTCGCCAGCCTCACGCGAATCCTGTTCAAGGTCCAGCCGCCTACCGTTCAACAAGGGGCGACCGGGCATACCATGGATTTATCCAATGATGCGGCCGCGACCATCCAGGCCACGGCCGACGGCATCAGCGATCCAAATCTGCGGGCGGCGCTGGAGCGCCTGGCGGCGCACGCCAAGTCCAGGGCATGACATAGAACCCCTGTGGGAGCGAGCCTGCTCGCGAAAGCGGTGCTTCAGTCGACATAAATGTTGAATGTAACATCGGATTCGCGAGCAGGCTCGCTCCCACAGTTAGCGGCGTTTGCTGCCGCCCAACAATGACCCCATCAACCCGCGCACCAATTGCCGTCCCAGCTGATTAGCCGCCTGTCGCATCGCTGATTTCAGTGCCTGTCCCGCCGCCGTGCCGAGAAACTCTCCGGCCTGCTCGGTGAAGCTCGGCTCCTGCGCCGCCGGTTTCGCCGGCGCTGCCTCAGGTTCGGGTGCCAGCCCCTTGCGGCCCATCAGTATTTCATAGGCTGATTCGCGATCGATCGGCTTGTCATACCGCCCCTTGCACGGCGAACCGGCTATCAGCAGCGTGCGCTCCGTTTCCGTCAGCGGCCCGATGCGTGATTGCGGTGGAGCCACCAGCACTCGTTGGACCATTTCCGGTGTGCCCTTGTCCTGCAAGGTGCCCACCAGTGCCTCGCCGATACCCAGCTCGGTCAGCACCGACAGGGCGTCGAACGCCGGATTCGGTCGGAAGCCATCGGCCACCGCTCGCAGAGATTTCTGCTCCTTGGCGGTGAACGCGCGCAAGCCGTGCTGGATGCGCAGGCCCAGCTGTGCCAGCACGTCATCGGGCAAGTCGCCCGGTGACTGGGTGACGAAATACACCCCCACCCCTTTGGATCGAATCAGCCGCACCACTTGCTCCAGTCGATCCTGCAGCGCCTTGGGCGTGCCGGCGAACAACAAATGCGCCTCGTCGAAAAACAGCGCCAGCAACGGTTTGTCCGCATCGCCACGTTCCGGCAGTTGCTCGAACAGTTCCGCCAGCAGCCACAACAGGAACGTCGCGTAGACCTTGGGGGCTTCATGCACCAGACGACTGGCATCGAGCAGGTGGATGCGCCCGCGGCCATCGGCGGTCGGTTGCAGAATATCCTCCAGTTGCAGCGCCGGCTCACCAAACAGCGCCTCAGCGCCCTGCTGCTCCAAGGTTGCCAGGCGTCGTAGCAGGGCCTGGCTGGAGCCGGTGGTCATCAGCGCCGCGTCATCCCCCAGCAGTTCGGGGTGGTCCTTGAGGTGATTGAGCAGCGCCTTGAGATCCTTCAAATCCAACAGCAACAAACCCTCGCGGTCGGCCACCTTGAACGCGGCATACAGCGCCGACTGCTGGCTGTCGGTCAATTCCAGCAGGCTGCCGAGGAGTAACGGCCCCATTTCACTCAATGTCGTGCGCAAAGGATGACCGGACTGACCGTGAATATCCCACAAGGTCACCGGATAGGCCGCTGGCTTGTGGCTCAGCCACGGCATACCGGCAATGCGCTCGGCGATCTTGCCCTGGGGGTTGCCGGCAGCGCCCAGGCCACACAGGTCACCCTTGATGTCGGCGGCAAAGACCGCCACGCCGGCATCGCTGAAGGCTTCGGCCAGACGTTGCAACGTGACGGTCTTGCCGGTCCCGGTAGCGCCTGCGATCAATCCGTGACGGTTCGCCAGGCGCATGGCCTGGGCGATCGGCTGGCCCGCGAGATCGGCGCCGATAACAAGTTGCAATGAATCAGGCATTTGGTCACCCATGGTTAATCTTTGGTCCTACACGGCCGATAGAAATATCGACAAAGCAGACAGACACAAATCTGTCGGACATTTCCCTTAAGGAGCGACGGAAATATCACTTGCTTTCAACATTGCCCATCGTGCGTTCCTTTATAAAAGCACGCGCTGGGCATTAAGACCTTAGCGGAACCCCAAGCCATGAACAAAAATCTACGCTTCAGCCACAAAATCCTGCTTGCCGCCGCCCTTATCGTCATTGCGACTTTCGCCTCATTTACCCTGTATAACGACTATTTACAGCGCAATGCCATCCGCGAAGACCTGGGCAACTATCTCAACGAGATGGGCGACGTCACAGCCAGCAATATCCAGACCTGGCTGACCGGCCGTATCCTGCTGATCGAGAACCTCTCGCAAAACATTGCCATCAACCCGGAACAAGCCAACGTCGCCGCCCTGCTGGAACAGAAAGCTCTGACGTCGACGTTCATGGCGTCCTACCTAGGCGACGCTTCCGGGCACTTCACCATCCGTCCGGATGCGAAGATGCCGGACGGTTTCGACCCCAGGGTTCGCCCTTGGTACAAGGGTGCTCAAAACAGCAGCACGCCGACCCTGACCGAACCCTATGTCGATGCTGCGACCGGACAAACGATCATTTCCCTGGCCATGGCCTCGACGAATGCCGGGCAAGGCGTTGGCGTAGTGGGCGGCGACCTCAGCCTGCAAACCTTGATCGATACCCTCAGCGCCCGGGATTTCGACGGCATGGGCTACGCATTTCTGGTCAGCGCCGACGGCAAGATCCTGGTCCACCCGGACAAAGCCCTGGTCATGAAGTCCCTGGGCGAGGCATACCCGCAAAATACCCCGCGCATCAGCCGCGACTTCAGTGAAATCGTGGTCGACGGCAAGACCCGCATCGTCACCTTTACTCCGATCAAGGGCCTGCCGTCGGTCAATTGGTACATCGGCCTGTCGGTGGACAAGGACAAGGCCTTCTCGATGCTCAGCGAGTTCCGCACCTCGGCAGTGATTGCCACGGTGATCGCCGTCGCCATCATCATCGCCCTGCTGGGCATGCTGACCCGCCTGTTGATTCAGCCGCTGCACGTCATGACCCGGGCCATGGCCGACATCGCCGACGGCGAAGGCGACCTGACCAAACGCCTGGTGATCCAGAACAACGACGAGTTCGGTAACCTCGGCACCGCTTTCAACCGTTTCGTGGAACGAATCCACGGATCGATCCGCGAAGTGTCCTCGGCCACCGGCCAGGTCAACGAAGTGGCATTACGCGTGGTCGCCGCCTCGAACTCGTCGATGTACAACTCCGACCAGCAAGCGTCGCGCACCAGCAGCGTGGCAGCGGCGATCAACCAGCTCGGTGCCGCCGCCCAGGAAATCGCCCGCAATGCCGCGCAAGCGTCGAGCCAGGCCAGCGATGCCCGCAACCTGGCCGAAGATGGCCAGCAAGTGGTAGACCGCAGCATTGCCGCCATGAATCAACTGTCGAACATGCTCAGCGCCTCGAGCAGCAACATCGAATCGCTCAACAGCAAAACCGTGAACATTGGTCAGATTCTTGAGGTCATCACCAGCATTTCCCAGCAAACCAACCTGCTGGCGCTCAATGCCGCCATCGAAGCGGCACGGGCCGGTGAAGCCGGGCGTGGATTTGCCGTGGTGGCCGATGAAGTGCGAAACCTGGCGCATCGCACCCAGGAATCGGCACAGCAGGTTCAGACCATGATCGAAGAGCTGCAGGTCGGCGCCCGCGAGTCGGTTAGCACGATGAGCGACAGTCAGCGCCACAGTCAGGACAGCGTGGAAATTGCCAACCTGGCTGGCGAGCGCCTGAGCAGCGTGACGCAACGCATCGGCGAAATCGACGGCATGAACCAGTCGGTGGCAACCGCCACCGAGGAGCAGACCGCCGTGGTCGAGTCGATCAATGTCGACATCACCGAAATCAACACCCTGAACCAGGAAGGTGTGGAAAACCTGCAGTCAACATTGCGCGCATGTACGGACCTTGAGCAACAGGCAGCGCGATTGAAGCAGTTGGTAGGCAGCTTCCGCATCTAGCGTTTTAGCTGGCCTCTTCGCGGGCGGCGATCCGACTCGCCCGCGAGGAGAAATACCCTGACACCAATCCGTCCATACACCACCCCCCTCCCCACCCCCTCTCCAGCCCCTCCCCATCCCCGCCAAATCCTGACCGAACAACTATTCTTCATTAAGGTCAACCAAGGAGAACAACGGACTGGAGGAATGTTCATCGTGCATATCGCTGACATAACCATGTTCTACGCCCCTGCCAGCGGTGGCGTACGCACTTATCTGGATGCCAAGCATCATCGCCTGTGCACCAGGCCCGGTATCCGCCACAGCGTGTTGATACCGGGGGCCGTTCTCAGCGAACAGGATGGCATCTATACGGTTCCGGCTCCCGCCCTGCCTTTCGGCAAAGGCTATCGCTTCCCTCTGCGTCTCGCGCCCTGGCGCAATGTCCTGCAGGATCTGCACCCCGATTTGATTGAAGTCGGCGACCCCTACCTCACCGCCTGGGCGGCCCTGGACGCCCGTCGCCAACTGGATGTGCCCGTCATCGGCTTTTATCACTCCGACCTGCCACTGCTAGCCCGCAATAGAATGGGCAATTGGGTCACGCCAAACGTCGAGGCCTATGTCAGCAAGCTCTACGGAAACTTCGACCGGGTACTGGCACCGAGCAGGGTCATGGCCGATAAACTGACCGGCCTTGGCGTAAAGAACGTTTTCGTGCAGCCCCTGGGGGTCGATCTCCAGGTGTTTCATCCCGATGCACGGGACAGCGACCTTCGGGCCGACCTGGGCCTTGACGAAAACACTCATCTATTGATCTTCGCGGGGCGCGGTTCCAAGGAGAAAAACCTGCCGGTGCTGCTCGAATGCATGAAGCGCCTGGGCCGACGCTATCACTTGCTGCTGGTCGGTTCGTCGATGCCGACCTCTGTGCCGGGAAACGTCACGGTCATCGACGGGTTCCGCCCTGCCACCCAAGTCGCCCGCCTGATGGCCAGTGCCGACGCGTTGCTGCATGCCGGTGACCAGGAAACCTTTGGCCTGGTGACCCTCGAAGCCATGGCCTGCGGTATACCCGTCGTGGCGGTGGCTGCTGGCGCCTTTGAGGAAATCATCACCGATCAATGTGGCGTCTTGTGCGCCCCCAACGATCCGTTGGCCATGGCCAACGCCGTGCGCGAACTGTTCAGCCAGGGCAGCGTAGCCCTCGGCCAGCAAGCCCGACGCCATGTCGAGCGGTATTACGCCTGGGACGCAGTGGTCAACAGCCTGCTCGGCCATTATCACGCCGTCCTCGGCAGCCAATGGCCGCGAGCCGCCAATGGTTGAATCTATGAGCGCCCCGAGCCTGCTGCTGGTACTGCACGATGTCGCGCCACCCACCTGGGCCGATTACCAGCCCTTTGTCGAAGCCGTCGACGCGCTTGGCAGCGTGCCGATCACCTGGCTTGTTGTGCCGGATTTCCACAAACACTACGACTTGCGAGCCCAACCGCAATTTTGTCGTCAGCTCGGCGCACGGCTCGAGCGCGGCGATGAACTGGTGCTGCACGGTTATTTTCACTGCGATGACGCGCCGAAGGCGAGCAACCCCCATGACTGGTTCATGCGCCGGATCTACACCCATGAAGGCGAGTTCTACAGTTTGTCTCGCGAAGCCGCCCTCAACCGCTTGCACGCCGGCATTGAAATGTTCCAACGGAACAATTGGCCGCTCCAGGGTTTCGTCGCTCCCGCCTGGTTGATGAGCGAAGGCACGCGCCAGGCCTTGCGCCAATTACCGCTGGATTACACCAGTGATGCCCGGCATCTTTTTCGCCTGCCTGATTTCACTGCAATCGATGCCCCCGGACTGGTCTGGAGCGCACGCAGTGCCTGGCGGCGTGGCGTATCGAAACTGGTCAGCCAGCAACTCGAACAGCGCTGGCGATCGGCGCCGGTAATTCGATTGGGCCTGCACCCGGTGGACATGCGTCATGAGTTCTCGCGTACGTACTGGCTGCAAACCCTCAAGCGCCTGCTCGATGAGGGCCGCGTACCCATGACCAAGACCCGTTGGCTGGCCCTGCAAAGCCAGCGCATGGGGCGTGCGGCATGAGCCGCTCGATCCTGCTGTGCATCGGTCTACTTGCCGCGTTACTGATTCCCTGGCTCCTGGGCGGCAGCGAAACCTGGTCACGGCTCAATGACTTTCCACTGAGCAGCTTGCTGGTCATGCTCGGCATGATCTTGCTGTGCTGGGTGGTCAATACCCTGCGATTGCGCCTGTTGCTGGGAGATCAGCGCGACAAGGTCAGCCCGGTCAAGAGCCTTGGCGTGGTGATGGCCGCCGAATTTGCCTATTGCGCCACGCCGGGAGGCAGCGGCGGGCCGCTGACCATCATGGCCTTGCTGGCGCGCAATGGCGTGCGACCAGCCAGGGGTAGCGCCGTGTTTGCCATGGACCAATTGAGCGATCTATTGTTTTTTCTCTGCGCATTGACCGGCATTCTGATTTACGCCCTGTTCCAGCATCTCAGCCAGCACATGGCGTGGTTGCTGATCATCAGTGCCCTCTCGATGTTTGGTGGGCTGGTCAGTTGCGTGGTGGTGGCGCGCTATCACCGCCTGGTAATCCGTATGGGGGGCCGACTGCTGGCACGCCTCAACGTCGAGCCCTCGACCCGCATGCGTTGGGCACGCAAACTCCTGCACTTCCTGGCGGCGTTTACCGACACCCTGAAGTTACCCCCGCAGACATTGATCACCGTGTTTGGCTTGACGTGCGTGCATTGGATCTTGCGTTACAGCGTGTTGTACCTGGCGCTGCGCGGGCTCGGCGCGGACTTGCAGTGGGCCTGGAGCTTCCTGATCCAGATGGTTTCATTGAGTGCGGGGCAGTTCAGCCTGCTGCCTGGCGGTGCGGGGGCGGCTGAATTGACGTCAGCGGCACTGTTGGCGCCCATGGTGGGTAAATCCACGGCGGCGGCCGCGATCCTGATCTGGCGGGCGGTGACCTATTATTTTTACTTGCTGGTGGGTGGACCGGTGTTCTTGCTGATGCTGGGCCGGCCATTGCTCAAGAAGCTTATGAAGAATGTGTATCCGTAGGCCCAGGCTCTAGCTGCAACGCCTCCCACAACTCGGCAGCCCCCGGAAACTCCGTGCCATCTTCAGGGCTCAGTTCATCGGGGTCGTACCGACTCAAGCAACCCTCACCCAAGGTGGCGGGTGCCTTCGAGGTGGCTTTGTCCAGTGGATCGGCCATGCTCATGTCCTCGGTGCAGAAACGGCGAAGGGCCTGTGCGATTGAACGCCCAGGCCCTTCGAATTTCAACCCTGTCGTGCAGCGGTCAGAACACCACGGTTTTGTTGCCGTGTACCAGTACCCGGTCTTCCAGGTGGTAACGCAGGCCACGGGCCAGCACCATTTTCTCGACATCTCGACCGAAGCGCACCATGTCTTCGATGCTGTCGCTGTGGCTGACACGCACCACGTCCTGCTCGATGATCGGGCCGGCGTCCAGCTCTTCAGTCACATAGTGGCAAGTAGCGCCGATCAGCTTTACACCGCGCAGGGAAGCCTGGTGGTACGGCTTGGCACCGACGAACGACGGCAGGAAGCTGTGGTGGATGTTGATGACCTTGTGCGCATATTCCCGGCACAGCTCAGGCGGCAGGATTTGCATGTAGCGGGCCAATACGACCACTTCAGCATCATGCTGCTTGACCAGGCGCGAGACCTCGGCAAATGCCGGCTCCTTGTCCTGGGGATTAACCGGTACGTGGTAGTAGGGAATGCCGTGCCATTCGACCATGCTGCGCAGGTCGTCGTGGTTGGAAATCACGCAGGCGATTTCACAATCCAGTTCATCGCTGTGCCAGCGATGCAGCAAGTCGGCGAGGCAGTGAGACTCGCGGCTGGCCATCAACACGACGCGCTTTTTCTGCTCGGTATCGGTAATACGCCAGTCCATCGAAAACTCTTCGGCAATCGGCGCAAAGGCTTCGCGCAAGGCTTCGATCCCGAAAGGCAGCGAGTCGGCACGAATTTCGTGACGCATGAAGAACCAACCACTGAGATTGTCCGAGTGGTGGCTCGCTTCAGTGATCCAGCCGTTATGTGACGCCAGAAAGTTACTGACTTTGGCAACGATGCCGACGCGGTCCGGGCAAGAAATCACCAGCCGAAAAGTGCGCATGAGGGGGAAACTCCAGAACTTCGCAAAGGCGGGCATTCTAGCGATTGTGCAGCAAAACTGCAGTATTGATGACACGCCGCCTTCCCCAATGGCCTGCGCCAACGTTCGCGCAGCACCAGGCGAACGCCCCTAATTGGCTATCGACCAGGACTGATTTGTAAATATCTGTAGCACAGGTGGCGAGTTATTTAACTGCGCCTCCAATGTGCGCTGAACTCACTGGAATTTAATTAAATAAACTCAGGTTTAATGTTTACTTGATGAAACAGCCTGACTATTATTGCCGCACTGTCACCTGCCATCCAGCGCCCTACATAAGGTAGTAATCATGTCCTTGATCAACGAATATCGCGCCACCGAAGAAGCTATCAAAGAGCTGCAAGCCCGTTTGAAGAATCTGTCCCAAGACGACAAACTGCAGACTGAGCTGGAATTCGAAGGCAAACTGCGCACCCTGATGGGCGAATATTCCAAATCCCTGCGCGACATCATCGCGCTGCTGGATCCAGAAGCCAAAACCAAAGCGCCACGTGGCGGTGCAGTAAAAACTACTGGCACCAAGCGTGCTCGCAAAGTTAAACAATACAAAAACCCGCACAACGGCGAAGTCATCGAGACCAAAGGTGGCAACCACAAAACTCTGAAAGAGTGGAAAGCCAAGTGGGGCGGTGACGTGGTTGAAGGCTGGGCTACCCTGCTGGGCTAAGCTCACGCGCTTGTCGCGGATCGATTGCGACAAAAAAAACGCCAGCATACGCTGGCGTTTTTTTATGCCCGGAGTTTAGCCCCGGGGCATTTTCGATTTCAAAGATTCAAACGATTGCGAAGACCCTGAACATATTCCCGCCAATCATTGAGAACCGCCTGCTGCAACGATGTCGCTGTAAGGGCCAACTGGGCTGCCGCCTCTGTAAAACTATCCAGGGTATTTGGCGCGCCCCATTCAGGGACTGATAGACGTTTCTGACAGAATATTCGCCAGCGTTCTTGCTCGTCGAGATTCAAGGTATCGGGAAAGTTACGTGCTCGATATCGAAACAATAGCTCTGGCAAACGTTCATCATCGAAAGGCCATTGCTGTTGCGCCAATTGCAGCGGGTCGGCTGTTCTGACTTGCTCGCATAAACGCCGATCACGGTCCCCGATAAATCCGTTGTATAACTGTTGCTCAGGATCCTCGCTCGAGGAAAAATCTTCCCGGGCATAAATCGCCAGAACTTTAGCTTGCCAATCCTGCTGCGCGTCACTTAGCCGCAGTGCACGTTGCTGATAGAGCGCAACATCCATCCCCAAGCGCAACTGATCTGCGGGACGAAGAACCGATAAAGGCGCGACCACGGGGCATTTATTGATGTGGATAAGCTTGAGCGGTACGGGTAATTCACCTTCTGTCAGCTCGTCGCGGCGGGTATACAAACGCTGGCGCAAGGTTTCGGCATCGAGATCGAGCAAACCCTGCGGGTCGAGGTGCAGGTCGCAAACAATCAGTGCGTTCTTATTGCGTGGGTGCCAGGCCAAGGGCAACACTACGCCGACATAGTTGCGCGCCGCAGAAAAGCGCCCTGAAACATGCACCATCGGTTGCAGCAAGCGCACCTGGTCCAGCACCTTTTGTTTACTGCGAAGCTGAAACAACCAGTCATACAACTTCGGCTGTTTTTCCCGGATCAGGCGCGCCAGGGCAATCGTGGCGCGAACGTCCGACAGCGCTTCGTGGGCGCTGCCATGATCGATCCCGTTAGCGGCGGTCAGGCGTTCGAGCTTGAGTGTCACTCGCCCTTCTTCGTCTGTCGGCCAGACAAGGCCATCGGGGCGCAAGGCATAGGCTGCGCGAACGACATCGATCAGGTCCCAGCGACTGTTACCACCCTGCCATTCCCGTGCATAAGGGTCGAAAAAATTGCGGTACAGGCTGTAGCGGGTCATCTCATCGTCGAAGCGCAAGGTGTTGTACCCGGCGCCGCAAGTACCCGGCGCCGCCAGTTGGGCATGCACCCGGGTCATGAAGTCGGCTTCGCTCAACCCGTCCTCGGCCAGTTGGGCGGGCGTGATGCCGGTGATTGCGCAAGCCGCGGGATGCGGCAGGATGTCGTCGCTGGGCCGGCAAAAGAGATTGACAGGCTCGTCGACTTCATTGAGCTCGAAGTCAGTACGCAACCCCGCCATTTGCAGCGGGCGGTCGCAACGGGGATTGATACCCGTCGTTTCGTAGTCGTACCAGAAGATGGAGGTCACGGGCTATTCCTGAACTGAAGATTGGCGAAGTCTAGGCGTTCCCGTCCCGCTCCGGCCAGCAATCGTGCCATTGAATCATCCCTGGCCACGCAATATGCAATACATAGTTATGTCGTTTTTTCCGGCGAGGCTGCTAGCATCCGGTGAAGAGACAAACCGATCAGGCCACACCATCAGGTTGCCCATGCTCGACACCACAGCACTGCCACGGAAAGCAACGCTGCCACCACCAGTGGACACGCGGTATCAGGTGGAAACGCCCGAAGGCATAGACTTGCCGCTGCGACCGGCCGGCTTGATGGTGCGCGCACTGGCGTTTTCCATCGACCTGGCGATACGCGGGTTGATCCTGGGCCTGATGTTCATTGCTTTGGCAATGCTCGGAAAACTCGGTGCGGGGCTGGGTTCGATCCTGCTCTTCGGCGTAAGCTGGTGGTACATGGTGCTGTTCGAAGTCTTCAACCAGGGGCGCTCACCGGGCAAACAATGGATGGGTCTTCGGGTCATACAGGACGATGGCACGCCTATCGACTGGTCCGCGTCACTGTTGCGCAACCTGCTGCGATTTGTCGACATGTTGCCGTTTGGCTACTTTCTCGGCGCTATCAGTTGCCTGCAACACCCCAATTTCAAGCGCCTCGGTGACCTGGCCGCCGGCACGCTGGTGGTCTACCGCGAGCAGCCGCTTACCCGTCCCCAACTCCCACCCTCGCAACCCCGTCGTCCTCCTTTTGCCCTGACACTGACCGAGCAACGTGCCATCCTCGGTTTTGCCGAACGCCAGGCCGGACTGTCCGATGCCAGGGTCAATGAGCTCGCCTCGATACTCGCGCGCCCCTTGCAGGTTCCGGCTTCCCGCGCCGTGGCCGAACTCAACGGCATTGCCCACGGTTTGTTGGGTCCGACATGAAACAAAGCCTTTTCGAACATCGACATATGGCTGAATGGGAGCAGTTCTCCCTCCTGCTGGACAGGCTGGAGCGGGACAGCAAAGCCAAAGGGGCCGACAATTTCCTGGCCGATTATCGGCGCATCTGCCAACACCTGGCGCTGGCCCGCGAGCGCGGTTACAGCAGTTTCCTGAATGACTCATTGCAGCAACAGGTGTTACGTGGGCATCAGCAGCTTTATCGACATCGCAGCCATTTTGGAGCCCATGCACTGGGTTTCATCCTGGCGGGCTTCCCCCGGCTGGTACGTGAACAATGGCGCTTCGTGCTCGCTGCCAGCCTGATGTTTTTCGGCAGCCTGATCGCAATGGCGGGGCTGGTTTATCTGTTTCCGGAACTGGTCTACAACCTGATTCCGGCCGATCAGGTCAGCGACATGCAAAGCATGTACGACCCCGATGCCGGTCACCTGGGACGCTCGATGGAGCGTGCAGCCAGTGAAGACTGGGCGATGTTCGGCTACTACATCATGCACAACATCGGGATCGCCTTTCAGACCTACGCCAGCGGATTGCTGTTCGGCCTGGGCAGCGCGTTCTTCCTGGTCTTCAACGGCTTGATGATCGGCGCGGTAGCCGGACACCTGACGCATATCGGCTACGGGCAAAGCTTCTGGTCATTCGTGGTCGGTCACGGTGCCCTTGAGTTGACGGCCATTGCCCTGGCGGGTGCCGCAGGCCTGCAACTGGGTTGGGCGTTGATTGCACCGGGACGCCTGCCCCGCGCCGAAGCCTTGCGCCTGGCGGCCCGCAAGAGCGTTCTGCTGATTTGCGGCGTCATGTTATTTCTGCTGATTGCGGCATTTATAGAAGCCTACTGGTCGTCGATGACGACACCGGCACCCCTGACCAAATACCTGGTCGGTGCGGCCCTCTGGGTGCTGGTGGCGATTTACTTGATATTCGCCGGACGGACGCATCATGCGCCTGAGTGACACCACCGTGGTCATTCGCCCAAGATCGACCTGGGAAGCCATGGACCTCGGCGTGCTGTTGAGCCAGCGCCACCGGTGCCTGCTGATGAGCAGTTGGGCGATTGTCACCTTGCCGGTTTTCGCGGTGCTCACCTGGTTGCTGTGGGATTCGCCGACCTTGGCCGTGTTCATCTTCTGGTGGCTGAAACCGGCGTTTGAACGCTTGCCCTTGTACATCCTTTCCAAAGCCATTTTTGCAGAAACGCCCACCCTCAAACAGGCGCTTTACCAGTGGCCACGGTTGCTCAAGCCACAACTGCTGGCCAGCCTGACCTGGCGACGCCTGAGCCTGAGTCGCAGCTTCACGCTGCCCGTGTTACAGCTCGAAGGCCTGAGCGGTGATGCGCGCCAACAGCGGTTGCAAGTGTTGTTGCAGCGTGACGCCAGCGCGGCACGCTGGCTGACCGTGATAGGTGCGCACCTGGAAGGCGCGTTATGGATCGGTTTGATGGTGCTGTTCTATCTGCTGTTGCCACAACAGGTCGCCCTCGACTGGAGCTGGCAGTCGCTGATCAGCGCCGCGACGCAGGACTGGCATTGGCTGGAACACCTGTCCAACGGCTTCTACGTCCTGGTGCTGGTGGTTTGGGAACCGATCTACGTGGCCGCAGGCTTCAGCCTGTACCTGAACCGACGCACCGCGCTCGAAGCCTGGGATATCGAGCTGGTGTTTCGCAGCCTGTCCCATCGTTTGAGCGGAGCAACCCTTGCCCTGTTGCTGGCGGCGACCTTGCTGCTGCCGATCACCCCCACTGCTTGGGCGTCCGAGTCGGCCATTGCGACGCCCGACAGTCCGCGCATGCTGCAGCAACCATTGACCAGCCAGGGGTCCAGGGACAGCATCAAGGCCATCCTCGACCAGCCTCCGTTCAAGAACAGGGAAACCGTCACCCGCTATCGATTCGGCGAAAACCAGGCCGCGGACCAAGGCGCGAATGAAGACCACACACCCCAATGGCTAAAGGCGCTGCTCCAGATGTTTGACAACCGAGACTTCGGCGCGTTGGCCACGCTGATCGAAGTTGTGCTGTGGGCAGCCGTGATCACCGCCATCGGGGGCTTGATCTGGTACTACCGTGAGGGGTTGCAGGCATTCGTCAGCCGTCGACCGCGTCCCGCTAAAAAAGCCCCCCACCCGCCTGCCCCTCAGGTATTTGGTCTTGACCTCAGCCGCGAGACCCTGCCCTGCGACATCGCTGCCAGTGCCGAAAGCCTCTGGCAGAACAATCCGCGTGCAGCGCTTGGCTTGCTCTATCGCGCCCTGCTCAGCCGCCTCTTGCACGATTTCGACATGCCACTCAAGGCCGCCGACACCGAAGGCCAGGTGCTTGAACGCATCGAACAACTACAGCACCCGGCCCTGCTGGCCTTCAGCAAAGACCTGACCGTGCACTGGCAAAACATGGCCTATGGACACCAATTGCCACCCGCGCATGTTCAGCGCGAACTGTGTAACGGCTGGCGTGGCGTATTTGACTCGGGAATCCCCCATTGAACCGGCGCGCCTGGCCATTCATCAGCACGATGACCGCTGTTCTGCTGGCCGTGTTGATGATTTATCTGTACCTGAAGGCAACGCCCTATCCGGTCGAAATCGACCATGGCCCGGCGCCTGAAGCCCTGGTCAACCCGTACCTGGCCGCCGAGTTTTTTTTGCGCAAGCAGGGCCTGAGTGTCAGCCATGCCAACAGCCTCGATATCCTGCCAACCCTGGCGCCGCAGCATCACAGCCTGTTGTTGCTAGGCGATCGCTACAACATGACGCCCAGGCAGATCGATCAGGTGCTGGACTGGGCCCAAGCCGGCGGGCGCCTGCTGTTCGTTGCCCAGTCGCTGTGGGATGAAAAGACCGGGCAAAGCAATGACCTGTTGCTGGATCGGGTGCAACTGCAACAGTCGCTGAGCAAAGACCTCAAGGACCCACCGCCCGACACCCCGGATGATCCCTACCCGCAACTGACCAAACTCTATCTGGAAGATGAAGACGCACCGGCCTACGCCGGCTTCGATACCACGTTCCATCTCGAAGACCCGAAAAACCTCGCCAAGGCCTGGGCCAACAGTGCCAAGGCAACCCATATGATGCAACTGAACCACGGGCTTGGCTCGATCATTGTGGTGACCGA
Organism: Pseudomonas sp. EB271-G4-1; assembly: GCF_058791355.1. Lineage (NCBI taxonomy): Bacteria > Pseudomonadati > Pseudomonadota > Gammaproteobacteria > Pseudomonadales > Pseudomonadaceae > Pseudomonas > Pseudomonas sp. EB271-G4-1. Next base: position 58,380 of record NZ_JBYTEO010000033.1, on the reverse strand, counting down.
CGCCGACCTGTGGAAAACCCCGGCCATCGATCAATACGACAACGCCTGGCTGCTCTGGTACCTGACCGCCGATACCAGCGTGACCCTGCTGTTCAATACCGAGCACGACAGCCTGCTGACACTGCTGCTACGCCATTTCCCCCAGGCGTTGGTCGCCTTGGCCGCCCTGATCGGCCTGGGTTGCTGGCACTTCGGCGTGCGCCATGGGCCACTGCTGCAACCGCAAACCAAAGCTCGCCGCCAATTGCAGGAACACCTGCGCGCCAGCGCCGATTTCATGTTGCGACACAACGGCCAGGACAGCCTGTTGCAGGCCTTGCAGCAAGACATACTGCGCCGCGTGAGACATCGTCATCCTGGCTATGAACAACTCGATGTCGCCGAACAATGGCGGGTGCTCGCCCGTCTGAGCGGCCAGCCCGCAGACGCGATCAGCCAAGCCATGGGCCCGCGGTCGAAACAGCGGTTTTCCAGTGCTGAATTCAGCCGCCAGGTCGCCCACCTGCAAACCTTGAGGAATGCGTTATGAGTCAACCGATCGAGCCCGATGCAATCGACCACGCCATCCGGCAACGCCAGCGTGCCTGCCAGTTGGCCCAGGCGGTGCGCCATGAATTGCAAAAAGCCGTGATCGGCCAGGACACCGTCATCGACGACGTTCTCACCGCCCTGCTCGCTGGCGGCCACGTATTGCTCGAAGGCGTGCCGGGGCTGGGCAAGACGCTGTTGGTCAGGGCGCTGGCACGTTGTTTCGGCGGCGAATTCGCGCGTATCCAGTTCACGCCGGACCTGATGCCAAGCGATGTCACCGGGCATGCGGTGTACGACATGCAGACCGAGCAATTCAAGCTGCGCAAGGGACCGTTGTTCACCAACCTGTTGCTCGCCGACGAGATCAACCGGGCCCCGGCAAAAACCCAGGCCGCACTGCTCGAAGCCATGCAGGAACGCCAAGTGACCCTCGAAGGCCGCGCCCTGCCCATCGCGCAGCCATTCATGGTGCTCGCCACGCAAAACCCCATCGAACAGGAAGGCACTTACCCGTTGCCGGAAGCCGAACTCGATCGCTTCATGCTCAAGGTGCGCATGGACTACCCTGACGTGGAGCAGGAGTTGGACATGGTGCGCCAGGTCAGCCGCTCGACCCGGGCCGACATGCTCGATGTCCAACCGCTGCGCACGGTGCTGCAAGCCAGGGAGGTCCTGGCCTTGCAGCGCATTGCCAGCGATTTGCCGCTGGACGACCAGGTCCTCGACTACGCCGTACGCCTGGCTCGCACCACCCGCAGTTGGCCCGGCCTGACCCTCGGTGCCGGGCCTCGTGCATCCATTGCGCTGGTGCGCTGCGCAAGGGCGCGGGCGTTGTTGCGCGGTGGCGAGTTTGTGATCCCTGACGACATAAAAGGCTGCGCCCTGGCCGTTCTGCGCCATCGTGTGCGCATAGCGCCGGAACTGGATATCGAAGGGCTGGACGTCGATCAGGTGTTGCGGCAACTGCTCGACCAAGTACCGGCGCCACGGCTGTGAAACCCTCGCGCCTGCTACTGGCCTGGCTTGCGACCTTGCTGGGCATCGGTCTCATTCTGGGCACATTGCACGCATTGGACATCGCGGTTCCATCAACGCTGTTCTCGATCAACTGGGGCTTGCTCCTGGCTCTCTTGGCCCTGGCAATAATCGACGCCATCCGTCTCAACCGCCTGCCGTCGCCCCGGGTACAACGTCAACTGCCCGGCAGCCTGGCCCTCGGCCGTTGGAGTGTCGTGCGACTGCAGGTCGAGCACGATTTTCCCCTGCTACTGAACATCCAGGTCTACGACCACGTACCCGACGGCCTGAGCTTCGAAAACCTGCCGCTGTCGGTGGAACTTCAACCCGGCCAGCACAGCGACGTCGACTATCGCCTGCGCCCGCTCAAACGCGGCCACTTCAGCTTCGAGAACTGCGAAATCAGCCTGCCCAGCCCATTGGGGCTATGGCACGGCAAACGCCTGCTGAGCGTGATTGACAGCACCCGCGTCTATCCCGACTTCGCCCGACTCTACGGCGGCCAACTGTTGGCGGTGGACAACTGGCTCAGCCAACTCGGTGTTCGCCAGCGCCAACGACGTGGCCTGGGCCTGGAGTTTCATCAGCTAAGGGAATTTCGCGAAGGCGACAGCCTGCGCCAGATCGACTGGAAAGCCACTGCCCGCCAACGCACACCCATTGCCCGGGAGTACCAGGACGAGCGTGACCAACAGATCATCTTCATGCTCGATTGCGGTCGACGCATGCGCAGCCAGGACGGCGAGCTGGCGCATTTCGATCATGCGCTCAATGCCTGCCTGTTGTTGAGCTACGTCGCGCTGCGCCAAGGGGATGCGGTAGGCCTCTGCACCTTTGCCAGTGATCATCCGCGCTTCCTCGCCCCGGTGAAAGGCGCTGGCCAGCTCAACGTGGTGCTCAACTCGGTCTACGATCTGAACAGCACTCAACGTAGCGCCGATTATCAAGCCGCTGCCAGCCAACTGCTGTCCCGGCAGAAACGGCGGGCGCTGGTGCTGCTGGTCACCAACCTGCGCGATGAAGACGATGATGAACTGCTGACTGCCGTCAAGCGCTTGAGCAAGCAGCACCAGGTGTTGGTCGCAAGCTTGCGTGAGAGCGTCCTGGATACGACGCGACTATTGCCGGTGCAAACTTTGTCAGAGGCGTTGGCCTATTGCGGGACGGTCGAATACCTGAATTCGCGCGCAGCACTCCGTGAGCGCTTGATCGCCCACGGAGTACCGGTAGTGGATGGGCAACCCGAGGCGTTGGGCCCCGAGTTGGTCACCCGGTACTTGAGCTGGAAAAAAGCAGGGACGATTTAACAACGCTCCAAGCGCAACCCATGCGGCATCAGGCAGACGCCGGCAACGGCTGAAAACTGAAGTACTGCCTCAATGCCTCCACCAGTTGCCCATACTCCGGGGGTGCCCGTTGCAGGCTGAACCCGGCGTCATAGTAGTGAGGAGTTGCGTCTTCATGACACCACAGGCAACACGCCCGCAGATCGATGACCTGCATGCACCCGCCGCTCGCGGGGATTTTCAGGCGCAAATCGAAATCCACGCCGATCATCATCGGCAACTGACTGATAAGCATCAGCCCGTCTTCGGAGACGTTGCCGAGATAGCCAATCGGCTTGTCGGTAATGCGGTTGAACACTTTCAGAAAATACGGCAGTTGATGCCGCTCGATCCGGCGGTCAGTGAACATGCTGAATTCGCTTTGCCAGGCCCTTAAGCAGGGCCGCACTAATGCTTCGGAACGGGCCGGCCTGATAGACAGGCGATGGGCGCGCTCTCCCCGATCCTGGTGCGACAGTCCATGAACCGCTGCCGCTTACTCCTGCCGATCACAGGTGTTACGTCGGTTTGCAGACAAGGCTCCAAACCGATCTATTCGACTATAGCTCACCGTCGCCGGCGAGCCAGCCACCAGATGAGAAACGTAATCAGAAGCGGGTTGGACGTACCGTCGCCGAACTTCGCAGCGGGTAGTGATTGAGTGCTTGCAAGGTTTCCAGGCGAGCCTGGGCGCGATACGCGTATTCGCTTTGCGGATACGAAGCAATGATGAACTGGTAGGTTTGCGCCGCATCGACAAACAGTTTTTGCCGTTCCAGGCACAAACCGCGCAACATTGACACTTCTGGCCACACATAAGGCCGCGCCCGGCTGGCGCGTTCAACTTTGGAAAGCTCGAGCGTCACTTGCTCGCAATTACCACGGTCATAGGCGCTATAGGCAAGGTTCAAATGGTGGTTCATCGACCAACGGGTGCAGCCCACGACACTGAGGGCAAGGACGGCTATGAGCACGAATCGCATGGGAGTTCTCCTGACTTGAGCTCTGTATCGACCCGTGGACGAAAATCTTCAGGTGGCAGGTCAGCAAAAGTGTTCATTCAAAGAATCAAACGAATAAGTAGTGCACATGAACAATGACTACACCCCAAGAGCATAGTAGCCTCACTCAGCGCTTGAACTCAGGAGTCTTTGCATGTCCGTCCGTCGTACCAAAATCGTCGCCACCCTTGGCCCGGCCAGTAACTCGCCGGAAGTTCTCGAACAGCTGATCCTGGCTGGCCTGGACGTAGCCCGCCTGAACTTCTCCCACGGCACCCCCGACGAGCACAAGGCTCGCGCGAAGCTGGTGCGTGACCTCGCTGCCAAGCACGGCCGCTTCGTTGCCCTGCTGGGTGACCTGCAAGGCCCGAAAATCCGTATCGCCAAATTCGCCAACAAGAAGATCGAGCTGAAGATCGGTGATCAATTCACCTTCTCCACCAGCCATCCCCTGACCGAAGGCAACCAGCAAGTGGTCGGCATCGACTACCCGGACCTGGTCAAGGACTGCGGTGTAGGTGACGAGCTGCTGCTCGACGACGGCCGCGTGGTGATGCGCGTCGACACCGCCACCGCTACCGAATTGAACTGCACCGTGACCATCGGCGGCCCGCTGTCAGACCATAAAGGCATCAACCGTCGCGGTGGTGGCCTGACGGCACCGGCCCTGACCGAGAAAGACAAGGCAGACATCAAGCTCGCTGCCGAAATGCAGGTCGACTACCTCGCCGTGTCCTTCCCGCGCGACGCCGCCGACATGGAATACGCCCGTCAACTGCGCGACGAAGCCGGCGGTACCGCCTGGCTGGTGGCGAAGATCGAACGTGCCGAAGCCGTAGCCGACGACGAAACCCTCGACGGCCTGATCAATGCCTCCGACGCCGTAATGGTGGCCCGTGGTGACCTGGGCGTGGAAATCGGCGACGCCGAACTGGTGGGCATCCAGAAGAAAATCATTCTGCACGCGCGCCGCCACAACAAGGCCGTGATCGTGGCGACCCAGATGATGGAGTCGATGATCCAGAACCCGATGCCGACCCGCGCCGAAGTGTCCGACGTAGCCAACGCCGTGCTCGACTACACCGACGCCGTGATGCTCTCGGCCGAAAGTGCCGCCGGCCTGTACCCGCTGGAAGCTGTGCAAGCAATGGCGCGAATCTGCGTTGGCGCTGAAAAGCACCCAACCAGCAAGACCTCCAGCCACCGCATTGGCAAGGAGTTCCAGCGCTGCGACGAGAGCATCGCCCTGGCCACCATGTACACCGCCAACCACTTCCCGGGCGTGAAGGCGATCATCGCCCTGACCGAAAGTGGCTACACCCCGCTGATCATGTCGCGCATCCGTTCCTCGGTGCCGATCTATGCGTTCACTCCACACCGTGAAGCCCAGGCGCGCGCGGCGCTGTTCCGTGGCGTGTACACCATTCCATTCGATCCGGCTTCGCTGGCACCGAACGAAGTCAGCCAGAAGGCGATCGACGAACTGGTCAAGCGCGGCGTCGTACAGAAAGGCGACTGGGTCATCCTGACCAAGGGCGACAGCTACCACACCACCGGTGGCACCAACGGCATGAAGATCCTGCACGTTGGCGATCCGATGGTCTGAGTGACCGCTCGCTGAAAAACGAAAGCCCTGCCATGTGAATGGCGGGGCTTTTTTGTTTTGAAGATTAAAAGATCGCAGCCTGCGGCAGCTCCTACAGGGAACGCATTCCATTGTAGGAGCTGCCGCAGGCTGCGATCTTTTTTGGGTTCAATGCCGCCATTGCCTTGAGCTGTATCATCTCAACCACGGGGCAGGAACACGTCGGCCAGCAGTTGATTACGCGGCAGTCCTGCCAGGTACAGGCGCCGGGCGAAGGCGTCAACGCTATCGGGGGCTCCACAGACCAAGGCGAGGGTTTGCCGAGAGACAAGGCGCATTTGCGCCAATGCCGCTGGCAACCCGGCTGGGGTCCAGAGCTCGATACTGAGGTTCGGACGACTGGCTGCCATGGCTTGCAGGGGTTTGGCCAGATAATGCTCATTGGCATCATGGGCCAGGTGAATCACACGGATGGCACCCTGATGATCCTGACGCAATGCTTCGCGCAACACGCCAAACAATGGTCCCAGGCCGGTGCCGGCGGCCATTAGCCACAACGGCCGGGCATGCCAGTCCGGGTCGTAATGCAATGCCCCGCCCCGCAACTCGCCGAGGCGGACTGGATCGCCAATGCTCAGCTGACGCGCCGCGTCACTGAATTCACCTGGCAGGCGGCAATCGAGGTGGAACTCCAGGAAGCGGTCTTCCTCCGGCAGGCTGGCGAGGGAATACGGCCGCGCCACATTACCGGCCCACAACACCAGATGCTGACCTGCGCTATAGCGCAATGGACGCTGCGGGGTGAGGCGCAAGCGCAATACGCTGGCGCTCAACCAATCGACGGCCGCGACTTCGGCCGGGCTGCCATCCTGCTGCGGGTCGAAGGTGTGCACTTGCAAATCCTCGACCACCTGGCACTGGCATGCCAGCCGCCAGCCTTGCTGGCGCTGCTGCGCACTCAAGGCATCGGGCCGGCTGTCGCTCGGCAGCCCTTGCACGCATTGCACCAGGCACGCATGGCAACTGCCGGCACGACAGCTGTAAGGCACCGACACGCCGTTCTGATTCAGGGCATCAAGCAGATTACTGCCAACTGGCACCGACCATTGGCGGTCACCGACGCGCAACTCAGGCATCGACGTTTTCCCATGCTGCAGCGCAACGGTTGCGGCCGTCACGTTTGGCCCGATAAAGCGCCTGGTCAGCCCGCTGCAAGGCCTCGTCAAGATCATCACCCGGTAACAGCAGGGTCATGCCGGCGGACAGGCTGAGACTGCCGACTTTCAAGCCGATCAGCTCGACATCGATAAAGGCGAGGCGCAGCCGCTCGCAACAAGCGGTCAATCGACCGGCATCGCAATCAGGCAGCAACACCACAAACTCTTCTCCGCCGTAGCGCGCCAGGACATCACCGTCGCGCAGGCAGGCCGACGCCACGCCGGCAAATGCCTGCAATACCTGATCGCCAGCCGCATGGCCGTGAATATCGTTGATGCGCTTGAAGTGATCGAGGTCGATCAGCGCCAGGCCATGCACGACGCTGGCGTCCATGGCCTTGAGTTCGCGTGAAGCCAGGCGCAGGAAATGCCGGCGATTGAACAGTCCGGTCAACTCGTCGGTAGCGACCAGGTCCTCGAGCTGGCGCATCATCCCGCGCAACGTGTCCTGGTGCGCCTGCAAGGCGAAGCGGCGTTGACGCATGCGCAGGCGGGAGGCCTGGACGTAACGGGCGTACAGTTCAAGCCAGACCAGCACGATGAACAGTACGCATACCTGCAATGCGGCCAGCGCCGGGTCGGCCAGCTGGAAGTGGTAGCCCTCCCACAGCATGATCGCGCTGAAACTGAAAAAGACCAGCAACGCACAGCGCGCAAATGCACGGCGCGACAGATGAAACAGCCCGAACAACAGAATCAGCACGTAGAACACCAGAAACGCGCCACGAGCCTCATCCAGATTGGCAATCAGCCAGGTTTGCCAACCCAGCCCCAGCAGCACCTGCGTCTCGGTCAGGCTGGGGTCGGAAAAACGCAGGTTGCAGCCGCTGTAAAACACTACGAACAACGCCGCCTGGCTGATGACCACCAGCCCACTGCCGACGGCGACGTTGGCCAGCGACTCATCGTAGTGGCCGGTAAAAAACGCCAGCCACAGCAGTAGCAGGGCCAGGGCGTAGGTGCCGGCTGCGAGGGAAAAACGTTTGAGCAACAGGCGCTGGATGGCGTTATGGGTCAATCGTTGACTCACCCTATGAAAGGAGACTGACAGAGCGTCCTACTCTACAGACCGAATGTCACTTTAGTGGTGCGGCCGATAAATAACCATTCAATTTTCGGGTGACACAATTTCACTGTGAGCTGCCGCAGGCTGCGATCTTTTGATCTTGATCTTAAAAACAAAATCAAAAGATCGCAGCCTTCGACAGCTCCTACGGGGATCGGGCACGACAATCAGACCAAGGTTTGACCGCCGGCGCGTGTACCTGCCTTTGATGCGCGGTATACTGCCGCGCCTTTTTAGCGTCGCGCCAGCATGCCCGGCGTGCCTTGAAAGGTGCTTGCAACCGACCGAAGTACCCAAGCTGCAAGCACCTTATTGAATGTTCCCGTCTTTTAGAGGAGCGCGACTCATGACCGTGATCAAGCAAGACGACCTGATTCAGAGCGTTGCCGACGCCCTGCAGTTCATTTCCTATTACCACCCCGTGGATTTCATCCAGGCGATGCACGAAGCCTACCTGCGCGAAGAATCGCCAGCGGCCCGTGACTCCATGGCGCAGATCCTGATCAACTCGCGGATGTGCGCCACCGGCCACCGCCCGATCTGCCAGGACACCGGCATCGTCACCGTTTTCGTTCGCGTAGGCATGGACGTACGTTGGGATGGCGCCACCATGGGCCTGGACGACATGATCAACGAAGGCGTGCGCCGGGCTTACAACCTGCCGGAAAACGTCCTGCGCGCCTCGATCCTCGCCGACCCGGCGGGCGCTCGTAAAAACACCAAGGACAACACCCCGGCCGTCATCCACTACTCCATCGTTCCGGGTAACACCGTGGAAGTGGACGTGGCAGCCAAGGGTGGCGGTTCCGAGAACAAGTCGAAAATGGCCATGCTCAACCCGTCCGACTCGATCGTCGACTGGGTGCTCAAGACCGTTCCGACCATGGGTGCCGGCTGGTGCCCACCGGGCATGCTCGGCATCGGCATCGGCGGCACCGCCGAGAAAGCCGCGGTGATGGCCAAGGAAGTGTTGATGGAGTCCATCGACATTCACGAGCTTAAGGCCCGCGGCCCGCAGAACCGCATCGAAGAAATGCGCCTGGAGCTGTTCGAGAAGGTCAACCAGCTGGGCATCGGCGCCCAGGGCCTCGGCGGCCTGACCACCGTGCTCGACGTGAAGATCATGGATTACCCGACCCACGCCGCCTCGTTGCCGGTGTGCATGATCCCGAACTGCGCCGCTACCCGTCACGCGCACTTCGTGCTCGACGGTTCTGGCCCGGCATCCCTGGAAGCACCACCTTTGGACGCCTACCCGGAAATCGTCTGGGAAGCGGGTCCGTCGGCCCGTCGCGTCAACCTCGACACCCTGACCCCGGAAGAAGTGCAGAGCTGGAAGCCGGGCGAAACCGTCCTGCTCAACGGCAAGATGCTTACCGGTCGCGACGCTGCGCACAAGCGCATGGTCGAGATGCTGAACAAGGGTGAAACCCTGCCGGTGGACCTGAAGGGTCGCTTCATCTATTACGTCGGCCCGGTCGATCCGGTGCGCGAAGAAGTGGTAGGCCCGGCTGGCCCGACCACCGCCACGCGCATGGACAAGTTCACCCGTCAGATCCTCGAGCAAACCGGCCTGCTGGGCATGATCGGCAAATCCGAGCGCGGCCCGACCGCAATCGACGCGATCAAGGACCACAAGGCCGTTTACCTGATGGCAGTGGGCGGCGCGGCTTACCTGGTGGCGCAAGCGATCAAGAAATCCCGCGTGGTGGCATTCGCCGAACTGGGCATGGAAGCGATCTACGAGTTCGACGTGAAAGACATGCCAGTGACTGTCGCAGTCGACAGCAAGGGCGAGTCGGTACACATCACCGGTCCTGCCATCTGGCAGCAAAAGATCAGTGAAAGCCTGGCGGTGGAAGTGCAGTAAGCTGCACTGAAACCCCAACAAACCGGCCGGTCGGCAACGACCCGCCGGTTTTTTTTGGCTGGTAACAAACTGAAACGCCTGGGATCGACCATCAAGGTAAAACCAGCGCCAGCGCATGGGTACCGGCGAGAGATGACTGCCCTCCACATGGTATTGTGCTCCCCCTCATTTTTTCCTGTTGTCCACTGCATGCCGCTGACTTCCCGATCCCTGCGCCTGGCGCTGTACACCGTGCTGATCATCGCCGGTGCCGCCATTGCTGCCACCCTGGCCATGCGCCACACCGTGCGCCAGTCCCTGGTTGAAGATGCGGCCCGTGCCAATCAGCAATTGGCGCTGTATGCCACATCCCTGCACACCCTGATCGAACGCTACCGCGCCCTGCCCTCGGTGCTGGCGCTGGACCCGCAGCTGCGTGACGCGCTCAAAGGCCCGGTCAACCCAGAGCAACAGGACGTGCTGAACCGCAAGCTGGAAAAGATCAATGGCGCCGCCGAGTCCTCGACCCTGGAACTGCTCGATCGCACCGGTCTCGCCGTGGCAGCAAGCAACTGGCGCTTGCCCAGCAGTTACGTCGGCCACAATTATGGCTTTCGCCCTTACTTCAACCAGACCCGCACCCAGGGCACCGGGCGTTTTTATGCCGTGGGGGTGACCAGCGGGATACCGGGCTACTTCTTGTCCAGTGCCGTGACCAACGACGACGGGCAGTTTCTCGGAGCCATGGTAGTGAAGCTCGAATTTCCCGAGCTGGAACGCGAATGGCGCCAGGGCAGCGACACGCTGCTGGTCAGCGATGCGCGCGGCATCATCTTCATCGCCAATCAGCCGGGTTGGCGCTATCGCCAATTGAAACCGTTGAGCGACAGCGACCTTGCCGAGCTCAAGGCCACCCGCCAATACGACAAGCAGCCGCTGACGCGGCTCGACTATCAATCGTTGCGCCGCTTCGACGACAACAGCGAACTGGCGCGGGTCGACGGTCCGGACGGCAAGACGGATTACCTGTGGGAATCCCTGCCGCTGGCCGCCGAGGGCTGGACGCTGCACCTGCTGCGTCGTCCGCAAGTAGCATTCGAAGACAGTCGCAACGCCGCCCTCGCCGCAGCCGGCCTGTGGCTGACACTGGTGTTTCTGCTGCTGTTCCTCAATCAGCGCTGGCGCCTGGCAAAAATGCGCCAGCGTAGTCGCGAAGAGCTTGAACAGCTGGTGGAAGAGCGCACCCGCGACCTGCGCACCGCCCAGGAGGGTCTGGTGCAATCGGCCAAACTCGCGGCCCTCGGCCAGATGTCGGCGGCGCTGGCCCATGAAATCAATCAACCACTGACCGCCCAGCGCATGCAGCTGGCCACGCTGCGACTGTTGCTTGACCACGGCCGGGTCGACGACGCCTACAAGGCTCTCAAGCCGGTGGATGACATGCTGACGCGCATGGCCGCCCTCACCGGCCACCTGAAAACCTTCGCCCGCAAAAGCCCCAGCGGTTTGCGCGAACGCCTGGACCTGGCAGCGGTGGTGGACCAATCGCTTGAGCTGCTCGACACTCGCCTGCGCGACGAACAGGTCAGCACCGTGCTGCACCTGGCGCGCCCGGCATGGGTGCGCGGCGACGCAATTCGCCTGGAGCAAGTGTTGATCAATCTGCTACGCAACGCTCTGGATGCGATGCAGGACAAACCCTGCAAACGCCTGGAAATCCGCCTGGAAGCCGACGAACAACTGTGGCGCCTGAGCGTCATCGACAACGGCGGCGGCATCGCCGAAGAAAACCTGTCGAAGGTCTTCGATCCCTTTTTCACCACCAAACCGGTGGGTGATGGCCTGGGCATCGGTCTGGCCGTATCCTTTGCCATCGTTCACGAATCGGGCGGACGCCTGAGCGCCGATAATCACGACAACGGCGCGGTGTTCACACTCACCTTGCCCATCGATCCGGAGGCTCCTGGCACATGCTCAATTCAGTGATGGTGGTCGACGACGAAAGCAGCATCCGCAGCGCCGTCGAGCAGTGGTTGGGCCTGTCGGGTTTCCAGGTGCAACTGTTCAGCCGCGCCGACGAATGCCTGGCGCAACTGCCCGCGCATTACCCCGGCGTGATCCTCAGCGACGTGCGCATGCCCGGCATGTCCGGGCTGGAACTGCTGGCTGAAGTCCAGCGCCGCGATGCCGACTTGCCGGTGATTCTGCTGACCGGCCATGGCGACGTGCCGATGGCTGTCGATGCGATGCGCGATGGCGCTTACGACTTCCTGGAAAAACCCTTCAGCCCGCAAACCCTGCTTGGCAGCCTGCACCGTGCGCTGGACAAGCGCCGGCTGGTGCTGGAAAACCGCGCCTTGCACGAGCAGGCCGACAACCGCGCCAAACTCGACGCGACGCTGCTGGGTGTGTCCCGTGGCTTGCAGACGCTACGTCGCCAGGTTCTGGATTTGGCGGCGTTGCCGGTCAACGTATTGATCCGCGGTGAAACCGGTAGCGGCAAAGAACTGGTTGCTCGCTGCCTGCACGATTTCGGGCCGCGCGCCGATAAACCCTTCGTCGCCTTGAATTGTGCGGCCATTCCCGAACAGCTGTTCGAGGCCGAGCTGTTCGGTCACGAAAGCGGCGCGTTCACCGGTGCCCAGGGCAAGCGCATCGGCAAACTCGAATACGCCGATGGCGGCACGTTGTTTCTCGATGAAATCGAAAGCATGCCCCTGGCCCAGCAAGTGAAATTGCTGCGGGTGCTACAGGAGCAGAAGCTTGAGCGCTTGGGCTCGAACCAGAGTATTCGAGTGGATTTGCGCATCATCGCCGCAACCAAGCCGGACTTGCTCGACGAAGCACGGGCCGGACGTTTCCGCGAGGACCTGGCTTACCGTTTGAACGTCGCCGAATTGCGCCTGCCACCGCTGCGTGACCGTCGCGAAGACATTCCGTTGTTGTACGAGGCCTTTGCCCAAAGTGCTGCAGAGCGACTGGGGCGAACCTTTGCGCCGTTGAGCGGGCCCCAGTTGAGCCATCTGTTGAGTCACGACTGGCCAGGCAATGTGCGCGAACTGGCAAACGTAGCCGAGCGCCAGGTGTTGGGGCTTGGCGAGCCTGTGCCGGCGGGCATCGAGCCGGGACAGTCACTGGCAGCGCAGCAGGAAGCGTTTGAAGCGCAGTGCCTGCGCGCAGCATTGACCCGGCACAAGGGTGATGTGAAGGCGGTGCTTGAAGAACTGCAGCTGCCGCGCCGGACGTTCAATGAAAAGATGCAGCGGCATGGGCTTAACCGAGAGATGTTTCTCGGTGAATGATCGTTCCCACGCTCTGCGTGGGAATGCCTCGACGGACGCTCCGCGTTCGGGTTTTGGGACGCAGAGCGTCCCTGGCTGCATTCCCACGCGGAGCATGGGAACGATCAAAGCGTTAAGCGGTTTTTCGCTCACACCCTCTCCAGAATAAGCGGATTTCCGCTCACTCAAACCTCAATCCCCCTCTAAACCGGCCCTCTCCCTCTTGGCACAGCTCCTGCTATAGCCCCCGCAGGCTGCGTTTATGCGCGCTCCACATAAAATAATTAAATGAAGGATCCTTCAATGGATAACTCCAATACCCTGCCCCGTGGGTCGGTTGCCGCGCCGGCAAAAGAACGAACCACTTCCAGCCGTATCAAATCGATCTTCAGCGGTTCTGTCGGCAACATGGTCGAGTGGTATGACTGGTACGTCTACGCCGCTTTCTCGCTCTATTTCGCCAAGACCTTTTTCCCCAAAGGCGACACCACCGCACAACTGCTGAATACCGCTGCGATTTTCGCCGTGGGTTTCCTGATGCGCCCGATCGGCGGGTGGCTGATGGGCCTGTACGCTGACAAAGTCGGACGCAAGAAAGCCCTGATGGCCTCGGTGTACCTGATGTGCTTCGGTTCGCTCCTGATCGCCCTGAGCCCGGGCTATGAAATCATCGGTATCGGTGCGCCGATCCTGCTGGTGTTCGCCCGCTTGCTGCAAGGCCTGTCGGTCGGTGGCGAATACGGCACCTCCGCTACTTACCTGAGCGAGATGGCGACCAAGGAACGTCGCGGTTTCTACTCCAGCTTCCAGTACGTGACCCTGATCTCCGGTCAACTCATAGCACTGGGTGTACTGATCGTCCTGCAGAACGTACTGACCACCGAAGAGCTATACGCCTGGGGCTGGCGCATCCCGTTCGCGATCGGCGCGCTGTGTGCCGTGGTCGCGCTGTACCTGCGCCGTGGCATGGAAGAAACCGAGTCGTTCACCAAGAAAGAAAAGGCCAAGGAAAGCGCGATGCGCACCCTGATGCGCCATCCGAAAGAGCTGATGACCGTGGTTGGCCTGACCATGGGCGGGACCCTGGCGTTCTACACCTACACCACCTACATGCAGAAATACCTGGTGAACACCGTCGGCATGAGCATTTCCGACTCCACCACCATCTCTGCCGCCACGCTGTTCCTGTTCATGTGCCTGCAGCCAATCATCGGTGGCCTGTCGGACAAGATCGGCCGACGTCCGATCCTGATCGCCTTTGGCGTACTGGGCACGATTTTCACCGTGCCGATCCTCACCACCTTGCACACCATCACGACCTGGTGGGGCGCGTTCTTCCTGATCATGGCGGCACTGATCATCGTCAGCGGCTACACCTCGATCAACGCGGTGGTCAAAGCCGAGCTGTTCCCGACCGAAATCCGCGCCTTGGGCGTAGGCCTGCCGTATGCCCTGACCGTGTCGATCTTCGGCGGCACCGCTGAATACATCGCGCTGTGGTTCAAGAGCATTGGCATGGAAACCGGTTACTACTGGTATGTCACGGCGTGCATCGCCGTGTCCCTGCTGGTGTACGTCACCATGAAAGACACCCGCAAGCATTCGCGGATCGTCACTGACTGACAGTCGCATCGAGGTCGGTCATACCGGCCTCTTCGCGATCAGGCTCGCTCCCACAAGGGCTGATTCACTCGGATCCATTGTGGGAGCGAGGCTTGCCCGCGAAGGGGACGCCTCGGTATCAAGTCAACTCGACTGCCGCCCGATTCCCGTACGTGTTCTGCGCGTACGAAGCCCCCGCAATCATCACCACCAGAATCCCCGCCAGCACCAGCGTCGAACCAATGGTGCCAAAGTCCAGCCCACCCTTTTCATGTGGCTTGGTCAGGAAATCACCCAATGTCGCGCCGAACGGCCGGGTGAGCACGAACGCCACCCAGAACAACAGCACCGACGAAATCTTCGTGAAGTATTTGAGCAGCACGACCAACGCAATGGTCGAGCCGATCAATAGCGCGCCACCGGCAAAGCCAAGCCCCGAGTCATCAGCCAGGTAATCGCCAAGCGCGGTGCCCAGGGTCTTGGAAAACAGAATCGCCATCCAATGGATTAATCACGAGTTAATGCCCGGCCGCCATCCTGAGTTTGCCTGATCGGTTAAATGCGATGCGTTCACTAGTCTCTGAAAGCAGTAAAGCCTCACGGCCTTAACATCTACTTAATCGATTGTTTTTAGCATTATTTTGCGCTTTTTAATCAGTTTAATTGGCGTAGCATGAAACCCATGCCCGAGAGACAAAACGCCAAAGAACCTGGAGAAATGAAATGAAAACCAAACTGTTCCTCGCCATCGCCCTGTCCGTACTGGCCGCCAACACCTTCGCTGCCGACGGTTACGACCGCACTGGTTCCGCTGTTGCAGCAGACGGCTATGACCGCACGGGTTCCGCTACCGTCGCCGCAGATGGCTACGACCGCACCGGCGGCGCCACTGTCGCTGAAGATGGTTACGACCGCACTGGCGGTGCTTCCGTCAGCTAATCCGCAAGATTGGCACCAAAGCCCGGCTTCGGCCGGGCTTAGTCATTTCTGGAGCACAGCAAAAACATGCGCACTGTCACAACACCTGTAGGAGCTGCCGCAGGCTGCGATCTTTTGATTTCCAACGGCAAGATCAAAAGATCGCAGCCTGCGGCAGCTCCTACGAGATGTTTATTGGCTGGAAAAATAGTGCCGGTCCCAGCACCATGACCGCCTATCGAAAGCCCCAGGATTTTCTCCATGCCCGATGACATCCACTACTACGAACCCGCCAATGGCCACGGCCTGCCCCACGACCCGTTCAACGCGATCGTCGGCCCGCGCCCCATCGGCTGGATTTCTTCACAGGATGGCGAAGGCCGCTTGAACCTGGCGCCCTACAGCTTTTTCAACGCCTTCAACTACATCCCGCCGATCATTGGATTTTCCAGCGTCGGGCGCAAAGACAGCCTGAACAACATTGAACAGACGGGTGAATTCGCCTGGAACCTCGCCACCCGGCCACTGGCCGAGCAGATGAACCAGAGCAGTGCCATGGTCGGACCGCAGGTCAACGAGTTCGAACTGGCAGGCCTGACCACCGTCCCCTCGAAAGTCATTCAGGTGCCACGGGTCGCCGAAAGCCCGGTGTCTTTCGAATGCAAGGTCACCCAGATTATTCAGCTGCAGCGGGCGGACGGAAATGTGGTGCCGAGCTGGCTGATTCTCGGCGAAGTCGTCGCCGTGCATATCGCCAAGTGGCTATTGAAGGATGGGGTGTACGACACCGCCGCGGCAGAACCGATTCTGCGCGGCGGCGGGCCGGCGGATTATTTCCAGCTGGGGCCTGAGGCATTGTTCAAGATGTATCGCCCGGGGGCGGTGAAGTGATTACCAGAGCAGGTCGGTGTTTTCCTTGACGTCCTTGAGGCGAGTCAGCTCCTTCGCGGCCGCATCATCGGCCTCGTGAGCGGTCTTGAAGGTCTGGCCTTCCAACACTTTGTGAAAACGCGGGGCGCCGGAACCACCCAATGCCTTGACTGCGATTGCGGCGTGGTAGCCACCCTCGCCCGGTACTACAGCTGAAACGGCTTCGAAGTGTTCAAAGGCTTTGCGTGCCATGTCGCGCATCCTGGCTAGTTGAGAATGCTGCCATTAAACCCTCAACCGGCCAGTTTGTGTACCGCTGCCCCGGACTGTCGCAACGCCTGCGTCGCCGACACGTCCTTGAAGGTGTGAAAATCCAGGCTGTCGACCACCAGTTCCTGCACCAGCTCGGCAAAAACCTCCATGGCCGGCGTGCTGAAGTACGCGTTCATGGCCTGCTGGTTGACCCAAAAACCGGACACCAGCCACAACTGCGGATCGCATTGCGACTGCTGCAAGGCGAAGCTCAGGCAGCCTGGTGCGGCCCGCGACGGCTCGATCAGCGCGCTCAGGCGCACTCCCAGTTCTTGAGAACGCCCCGGGCGTGCCCGGACAAAGGCCATATGACTGACGGGGATCTGCTTTGACATGTTCAACCCTCCCGGGGAGTCGCGAGGCAGCCAGCGGAACGGGCTGCGACAGGATCCAAGGTTAAAGGCCGATGTGCCTGTGTCGTTAGTCGATTCCTGCCGGCGCGTTGCACAATCCTGCGAACGTGCATGAACTGGCTGTAACAACATGGAAAATCCTGTCACGGTTCTGCCATGCGAGTTTCAAGCAAGTTTTCCCGTCTGCATCCCGCATTGCCCGTGCACGGAAACAACCCCGTGCAGAATCAGGCAAGCATCTGGCAGGATGTGTCTACCGCTGTTGCTTGCACAAACATATGCTCTGCCCCATCACCCATGCCTTGCCGAGGATGCCTTGCATGTCGTCTCTCGATCACTTTTCACACCCGCCGCAAACCCCGCTGGACACCGACATGGAAAAGCAGCGCACGGAACTGGCGGCGATCATCCGTCGCAACACTGCCGAAGATGGCAGTTATGCCACTGCCATCGGCTCACTGTTCATGTCGCGCCACAGCCAGTCCCACGAGTTCGCCCCGGTACTGGCGCAACCAGCGCTGTGCATCATGGCCCAGGGACGCAAAGAAGTTCAGCTGGCTAACGAGTATTTCAATTACGACCCGCTGAACTACCTGGTGGTCTCGGTCTCGATGCCGCTGAGCGGGCGGGTGGTCAATGTCTCGACCGAGGAACCGATCCTGGCCTTGCGGCTGGACATTGACCCCGCGGAGATCACCGCGCTGATCGCCGACGCCGGTCCCCTCGGCGTACCCACCCGGCCAACCGGACGCGGGTTGTATGTCGAACGTCTCGACAGCGCAATGCTCGACGCCGTGCTGCGCCTGGCGCGATTGCTCGACACGCCGAAAGACATCACCATGCTCGCGCCGCTGATTCGTCGGGAAATTCTCTACCGGTTATTACGCAGCAAGCAGGGGCATCGGCTGTATGAAATTGCCATTGCCAACAGTCAGAGTCATCGCATCAGCCAGGCGATCAAGTGGCTCAACAGCAACTATGAGCAGCCGCTGCGTATCGATGACCTGGCCAAAGAAGTGAACTTGAGCGTGTCGACGTTGCATCACCGCTTCAAAGCGATGACGGCAATGAGTCCGTTGCAGTATCAAAAGCAGCTACGCCTGCAGGAGGCGCGGCGCTTGATGCTGGCCGAAGGGCTGGAGGCTTCGGCGGCGGGGTATCGGGTAGGCTATGAAAGCCCTTCGCAATTCAGCCGGGAGTACAGCCGGTTGTTCGGCGCGCCGCCGTTGCGGGACCTGGCGCGGTTGCGCCTGAGTGTCTAGCTGAGATTTGTGTGGGGTGTGCCGGCCCTTTCGCGAGCAGGCTCGCTCCCACATTTGATCTTTGGTGTTAACAAATGCTGTGTTCACAGAAGATCCACTGTGGGAGCGAGCCTGCTCGCGAAGAGGCCAGTACAGTCAGGCGCCGAGTACGCGGCAAGCCTCTGCCGGCAATGTCACCGACACCGGATGCCCAACGCTCAAGCCAAACCCCTGGCACGGTGTACTCAGCGCGGTAAACGACACCCCGGAACACTCCACCGTAGTCTCGATGGTCGCGCCGATATCGCGCACGAAGGTCACCTTGCCCAGCAAGCGGTTACCCGCCGTGGCTTGCGGCGCCGACAGTTGCAGGTCTTCCGGGCGAATCAGCATCTTCACTTTTTCACCGACCACAATGCTGCTGCAGATTGGCACTTGCAACGCATCGCCGCCCGGCAGGCTGACCTTGCCGTCGCCCAGCGCCGTGGCTGGGAAGATGTTGCCCGAGCCGATGAAGTCCGCGACAAACTCGTTGGCCGGGTGGCGGTAGATTTCGATCGGCGTACCCACCTGCTGCACCTTGTGCTCGCCCAGCACGACAACGATATCAGCCATGGTCATGGCCTCGCGCTGGTCGTGGGTCACCATGATGGTGGTGATGTTCAGACGCTGTTGCAACTGACGGATTTCCACCTGCATCGACTCACGCAGCTTGGCGTCCAGCGCCGACAGCGGCTCGTCGAGCAACAGGATTTTCGGGTGGTTGGCAATCGCCCGGGCAATCGCCACGCGTTGCCGTTGGCCGCCGGAGAGTTTCGCTAC
This sequence comes from Pseudomonas sp. EB271-G4-1, assembly GCF_058791355.1. NCBI lineage: Bacteria > Pseudomonadati > Pseudomonadota > Gammaproteobacteria > Pseudomonadales > Pseudomonadaceae > Pseudomonas > Pseudomonas sp. EB271-G4-1. Next base: position 39,390 of record NZ_JBYTEO010000033.1, on the reverse strand, counting down.
CGGGCGATCGATCATCGCTTGCAGCTGAATCAACTCCAGCAACTCCACCACCCGCGCCTGCTGGTCAGCCTTGCTGACCCCGCGCAGTTTCAGTGGATAGGCGATGTTTTCCCCCACGGTCATGTGCGGGAACAACGCCAGGGACTGGAACACCATGCCGAAATTACGCAGGTGCGCCGGGGTATGGCCGATGTCCTCGCCGTCCAGGCGAATCTCGCCACCGCTCAGGGTTTCCAGGCCGGCGATCATGCGCAGCAAGGTGGTTTTGCCGCAACCGGACGGGCCCAGGAAACACACCAGCTTGCCCTCGGGCAAATGCAGGTTCACATCTTTTACCGCGCAGGCCGAGCCGTAATATTTCTCGACGTTTTCCAGAATCAGACCAGACATAAGAATCACCTCAAGAAATCAGAACGAAACGCCACCTTCACCGACCAGCTTCTCCAGCGCCCAGATCAGGACGAAGTCGATCAGCACGATCAGCACGGCAAACGAAAATACGGTTGGATCGAGCGACGACACGGTGCGGCTGTACATCCAGATCGGCACGGTCATCACATCGATGGTGTAGAGGAAATAGGTCACGGTGAACTCGTTGAACGAGACGATGAACGCCAGCAACATGCCTGCCAGGATCCCCGACTTCATCAACGGCACCACCACGTCGACAATCGCCCGCAGCGGCGAAGCACCTAGCATTTGCGCGGCTTCTTCGACTTCGCTGCCGATCGAGAGCATGGCCGCCGTGCAGTTCTTCACCACGAACGGCAGTGCCAGGATCACGTGGGCGATCACCAGCCGCGAAGTGGTCATCTGGAACGGCAGGCTGTCGAACACCAGCAGCAACGCCAGGCCCAGCACCACCATCGGGAACACCAGGGGCAGCGACATCAATTGCAGCGCCACGGCCTTGCCACGGAACTCGCAACGGGTCAGGGCATAGGCCGCCGGCACGGCGATGATGGTCGCGAAGACCATGGTCAGGCACGACACCATCAGGCTGGTGGTCATGGCCTTGCCCAGGCTCAGCACATCGCTGGCGTCCGGCGACACGAAGGTCTGCCAGGCTGCCTTGTACCATTGCAGGCTATAGCTGCTGGGCGGGAAGTCGAGGTTCGACGCGCCGCTGAACGACATCACGATCATGGTCAGGATCGGCAATACCGCCAGCAGCAGGATGAAGCCCGAAAGGATGCCGGCAAACTTGCCGGTCTCGCCGGGCAACAGCCCATATCGCTTCTTGGTCAGGGTGCTCATTGGGAAGCCTCCAGCATGCGCCGACGACGGCCAGTGATGAATTCGGACAAGGTCATGATCGCCAGGGTGGTGACGATCAGCACCACGCCGGCGGCGGACGCGGCGGGCCAGTTCATCAGCGGGGCGATCTGGTCATGCACCATCACCGCCAGCATCGGCACGCGTCGACCACCGAGCAGCAGCGGCACCACGAAGCTGCTGGCGTTGTAGGCAAACACCAGCGTCGCGCCGGTGATGATCCCCGGCAGGCTCATAGGCAAGACCACTTGGCGAAACACCTGGAAACGACTGGCGCCGAGGGTGGCGGCTGCTTCTTCGTAGCTGCGGGCGACGCCGCGCATGGCGCTGGCAATCGGCAGCACGGCCAGCGGGAAGGCGGTTTGCACCAGGCCCATCAACACGCCGTTCTGGTTGTACAACAGCATGATCGGGCGCTTGATCAGGCCCAGGCCCATCAGTGCCTGGTTGAGCATGCCGCCGGGACCGAGAATCACCAGCCAGCCGTAGCTTTGCAGCAGCAGGTTGACCAGCAACGGCAACAGCACTGCGGCGAGAAAGATCCGCCGCACAAACGGCGAAGTCAGGCGCGACATGGTGTAGGCCACCGGGATCGCCAGTATCACCGCGATCACCGCGCTGATCAGCGCCAGGCGCAGGGTCAGCATCAGCGATTTAAGGTAGTAGGGTTCGAGCAATTGGGCGTAGCTGGCCAGGCTGAACCCGGACCATTCCGCGCCTTTGGTGCCCACGCTCATGCGCAGCACCAGCAGGCTGGCGGCAATCAGTACGCCAAGAAACAGCATCGACGGCGTGAGGAAAAACCAGGCACGGGCCGTCGGCGAAACACCCCGGTTCGGGCGCGGCTCGGCGACACTGACCGAATGGGTCAAAGGTTGGTGTTCCATAGCAAAGGTCTCGTCAATGGAAAGCAGCTGAAACACAGATCTTCCAGACACATCATTCCCTTGTGGGAGCGAGCCTGCTCGCGAAAGCGATTTGTCAGTCGACATCAAGGGTGAATGTCAGACCGCATTCGCGAGCAGGCTCGCTCCCACAGGGGATCTTCAGTGGTCGAAGATCAGGAAGAAAAGATTTCCGTGTAACGACGAATCCATTGGTCATGCACGGTGGCCAGGAAGGCGTTGTCGTGCATGATCGCCTTCTCGGCAATCTGCTCCGGCGTGAGGATGTACGGGCTCTTGCGCGCTTCGGCGGAGATGATCGCCTTGGCATTGACCGGGCCGTTGTAGATGTCTTCAGCCATCTTGCCCTGCACCAGCGGGTCCAGGGAGTGGTTGATGAAGGCGTAGGTCAGGTCGGTATCGCCCGGACGATTCTTCGGCATCACCGAGAGCATCAGGTCGGTGTAGAAACCTTCCTTCATGCCGAAGGTGGCGCCCAGACCGTAGTTCGGATCGCGGATCTGTTTCGGGAAAAACGCCGGGGCGTACAGGCCGCCCATGTCCAGGGAGCCAGTGCGGAACAGTTCGGCAATCTGGTTCGGGTTCTCGCCCAGGGTCACCACACGATCCTTGAGCTCGGCGAGTTTCTTGAAGCCCGGCTCGATGTTGTGCTCGTCACCACCGGCCAGTTTGGCGGCGATGATGATCAGGTCCATGGCCTCGGTCCAGTTCGGCGGCGGCAGGAAGATGTTCGGCGACAGGTCGGCGTCCCACAGGGCGGCATAGCTGTCCGGTGCCTGCTTGATGGTGCGCGTGCTGTAGACCAGGCTGTTGCACCAGAGCAGGTAGCCGATACCGTGGCCATTGGCGCCGGTGCGGTATTTCTCCGGTACGTCGACCAGGTTAGGGATGCGGTTGAGGTCGGGCTTTTCCAGCAGGTTGGCGGCGGCCAGGCCTTCGGCGCCGACGCCGGCCAGGGTGATGATGTCGTACTGCGGACGATCACCGCCGGCCTTGAGTTTGGCGACCATTTCCGAGGTACTGCCGGTGCGGTCGGCGATGACCTTGCAGCCGTACTTGTCTTCGAAGGTCGCGGCGATGTTGCGCAGTGCGGCCAGGCCGGTATCGTCGGACCAGGTCAGCAGGCGCAGGGTCTTGCCTTGAAAGCGGGTGTCGCTGGCGTTGGCCTTGACGAACGGCAGGCTCATGGCCGCCGCGGCAACCGAGGCTACGCCCACGGTCTTGATGAATTGACGTCTGTTCAGATCATGCTCGCCCATTACGGACTCCCTTTGTTTTTGTAGGTATAAGGCAGGTCGAAACTGTTGCATCCGCGCAGCCGGTTCAGCGTTTACCCCTCGTATGTTCGGGGGCTTTACTGAGCCAGCGGGTTCATCCTGAGGTCGTGTAAAACACCTGACTATCGATAAAAATTCATTGAAGCCATGACGTCGGCGCATGCCTCACTGTAGGAGCGAGCATGCTCGCTCCTACGGGAGAGGCATCAGACAGCGCGAATCACGTGCTTGATTTCCTGGAAAGCCTGCAAGCCCCATGGCCCCAATTCGCGGCCGATACTGCTCTGCTTGTAGCCACCCCAGGCGGTCTGCGGGAAGATCACTTGCGGCGCATTGATCCACACGAGCCCCGCCTGCAAAGCGTTGGCGACGCGATCCGCCGTTTCTGCGTTACGCGTAACCACGCTGGCGACCAGACCAAACTGGCTGTCGTTGGCCAGGGCAATCGCTTCAGCCTCAGAGGCGAAACGACGCACGCAAATCACCGGGCCGAAAATCTCTTCGCACCACAGCGCACTGTCCAGGGGCACATCAGTGAAAACGGTCGGCTGCAAAAAATATCCACGCGGCAGGTCTGCAGGACGATTGCCGCCGCAAACCAGTTTGGCACCAGCGCTCAAACCGCGATCGATGTGGCCGAGCACGCGCTGGTACTGCGCCTGATTGACCAGCGTGCCCATCTCCACGTTCGGGTCGAACGGGTCGGCCACACGAATGGCTTCGGCGCGGACCTTCACACGACTGAGGAACTCATCGGCCAGCACATCGGCAACCAGCACGCGGCTGGTCGCGGAGCACATCTGCCCGGCATTGAAGAAACCGCCACCGCAGGCCACTTCCACCGCCAGGTCGAGATCGGCATCGGCCAGCACCAGCAAGGAAGATTTGCCGCCCAGTTCCAGGCTCACGCCCTTGACGGTTTCCGCTGCCCGCTGCATGACCTGCACACCGACCGCGTTGCTGCCGGTGAACGACACCTTGGCGATGCGCGGGTCTGCCGACAACGGTGCGCCAACGGCCAGGCCAGTGCCGCACACCAGGTTGAACACACCAGCAGGCAAGCCGGCCTGGGCAATGATCCTCGCCAGTTCCAGCTCCGGCAGCGGCGTCACTTCCGAGGGCTTGAGCACCACGCAGCAACCGGCGGCCAGGGCCGGGGCGAGTTTCCAAGCAGTGGTGACCATCGGGAAGTTCCACGGCACGATCAGGCCGACCACACCGCAAGGTTCACGGCGCAGGCGCGCACTGAAATCGTCGGTCGGCAGCTCTACCGGGCTGTCCTGTTTCGCGTCCAGACCTTCAGCCAGGCCGGCGTAATATTCGAACGTGGCGATCACGTCATCAACATCGATGGCTGCTTCGAACAATGGCTTGCCGTTGTTGCTCGACTGCAAGTGCATCAACTGGTCGCGACCGGCCTGCACACCCGCGGCGATTTTGCGCAGGATCGCGCCACGTTCGGCGCCGGTGGTCTTCGACCAGTCGGCAAAGGCTTTGCTCGCTGCGCTGACCGCCTGATCGACGGCGCGCTCATCGCCGCCATTCACCGTGGTCAACAACGCTTCGGTCGCCGGGTTGATCACGCGCAGGTGTTCCTTGCCCGCCGACCATTTACCGTCGATGAAAAGGCCATCCAAAGTCGTCGGAAAAGTCGTGGAAAAGCTCATTTCGACACCGCCTTCGTCCACGCGGCCTGATCGATTTCAATCAGGGTCGGGCCCTGGCGATCGGTGGCAACACGCAATGCCGTACGCAATTGTTCAACACCATTGACTGCCTCGGCTGCACAACCCAATGCCTTGGCTACACCGATGAAGTCCGGGGTGTAGATGTCCACCCCCACCGGCTCGATGGCACGGTTGACCATGTACTTCTTGATCTCTTCGTAACCCTGGTTATTCCACAGCAGCACGATCACCGGGGTGCGCGCTTCAACGGCGCTGGCCAGTTCCGGCAGGGTGAACTGCAGGCCGCCGTCGCCGATCAGGCACACCACTGGAGGACGTGCGCCGCCTTCGACGGTGCCGCCCAACCAGGCGCCAATCGCCGCTGGCAAGGCGTAACCGAGGGTGCCGTAACCGGTGGAGGAGTTGAACCAGCGACGCGGGCGTTCCGGGTTGAAGGTCAGGTTGCCGGTGTACACCGGTTGGGTCGAATCACCGACGAATACCGCGTTCGGCAGTTCGTGCAGAACGGTTTCCAGGAAGCGGCTCTGGTCCAGGGTCGGCGCGTCCCAGGTGGCGGCCAGTTCTTCGCGCAAACGGGCGGCGCGCACCTGGCCCCAATCGTTGCGGCGCTCGGCCAGTGGCTTGTGCGACAGCGCGCTGAGCAAGGCTTGGGCAGCGTTGCGCGAGTCGGCGACCAAGGCCACGTGTGGCGGGTAGTTGCGTACGGTCTGGTCCGGATCGATGTCGACGCGCAGCAGCTTGCCAGGAATCTCGAAACCACCGGCGAAGGTCACGTCGTAGTCGGTCTCGGCCAGCTCGGTACCGATGGCCAGCACCACATCGGCCTCGGCGACCAGTGCGCGCGTGGCAACCAGGCTCTGGGTCGAACCGATCAGCAACGGGTGAGCAGAGCGCAGCATGCCCTTGGCATTGATGGTCAGCGCTACGGGCGCGTCCAGCAATTCGGCCAGTTCGGTCAATTCGGCGGCGGCATCGATGGCGCCACCACCGGCGAGGATCAACGGACGCCTGGCACCGGCCAGCAGCTCGGTCATGCGGCTCACGGCGGACGGTGCGGCGCCGGCGCGATCGATGTTTACCGGGACGCTGGCGAGCAGGTCGTCGGCTTCTTCAACCAGTACGTCCAACGGAATTTCGATGTGCACCGGGCGCGGGCGACCGGCCTGGAACAGCGCGAAGGCACGGGCCAGCACGTCCGGCAATTCGGACGCCGACATCAGGGTATGGGAGAACGCCGCCACGCCACCGACCAGTGCGCTCTGGTTCGGCAGTTCGTGGAGCTTGCCGCGACCGCCGCCCAGTTGGTTGCGGGTCTGTACGCTGGAGATCACCAGCATCGGGATCGAGTCGGCATAGGCCTGGCCCATTGCCGTGGTGATGTTGGTCATGCCAGGGCCGGTGATGATGAAGCACACACCCGGCTTGCCGCTGGTGCGGGCATAGCCGTCAGCCATGAAGCCGGCGCCCTGTTCGTGACGCGGGGTGACGTGGTTGATGCTCGAACGGGCCAGCCCGCGATACAGCTCCACGGTATGAACCCCGGGAATGCCGAACACCTGCTCGACTCCATAACCTTCGAGTAACTTGACCAATACTTCGCCACACGTCGCCATGTCATTGCCCTTCTTGTTCGTTTGAGACGCCGGGCCTGCGCAGTGTTTATGATGGGTTCGCAGGTCCAGGGATGGCCTCATTGGAACGGGCGACACATAGCCGCAACAATGGATAAAAAGTCATACTAGCCATGTCCTCACGTCATACCTTGGATCCCGATGAAACGACTGCCTCCCCTGCCGGCGCTGCACACATTCCTGATTACCGCGCAGTGCTGCAATTTCACCCGTGCTGCTGAACAGCTATTTATCACCCAGGGCGCGGTGAGTCGGCAGATCGCCGGGCTGGAAGATTTCCTGGGTTACGAATTGTTTATCCGTCAGGCTCGAGGCCTGGACCTGACCGCCGAAGGACGGGAATGGCTGCCACGGGTCCAGCAGATTTTCGGCTTGATCGACGAAGCGGTCGAACAGATCGGCGAGAAGCGCGAAACCCTGCAGCTAAAGGCTCCGACCTGCGTCATGCGCTGGTTGCTGCCACGCCTGTTGCAATGGCAAAGGGAACGCCCGGACGTGCCGGTAGAGCTCACCACCACGGTCAAGCACGGCGTGGATTTTCATCGCGAGCAGTTCGATGCCGCGGTGATGTATGGCGCGCCGCCGGACAGCTCACTGCTGTCGCAAAAACTCTTCGATGAGCAACTGACGCCGGTGTGTTCCCAGCCATTGCTCGAAGGTTCGGTGCCGCTCCAATCGCCAAAGGACCTGGAGCAACACATGTTGCTCCACCCGACCCGGGATGAACGGGACTGGAAGGCCTGGCTGGCCACTGCGGATATTCGCTTGAGCAACGTGAGCAAGGGCCAGCATTTCGAAACGCTGGACCTGGCCATGTCGATGGCGTCCCAGGGCACGGGGGTGGCGATCGGTGACTGGTCGTTGATTGGCGATGACCTGAGTGCCGGGAGGCTGGTCATGCCCTTTGAATTGAAGGTGAAAACAGGGCTGGCGTATTACCTGGTTTTCCCGGAAAAACCCGCACCTTCTCCGAAGTTGCGCGAGTTGATGGGTTGGCTGGTGGAACAGGCGCAATCCCGGTAATCGAAACCTGCAGGGGTGTACTCGTATGATCGTTCACACGCTCTGCGTGGGAATGCAGCCCGGGACGCTCTGCGTCCCATTGGCAGATTTACCACTTCATCTCGCCCTTGGCGACCTTGGCGCTCAGCTCCAACGAGCTTTCCTCGCCCAGTGCTGGGTAGCGCTTTTTCATCGCCGCGATCAGTGCCGCCGAATCTTTGGCCTTGGCGGTTTCCTCATCGAAGGCCTTGATGTAATCGGCGGTGAATTTAACGGCGGCCAGGGATCGGGCGCTATCGCCGAGGTAATGGCCCGGCACGACGGTGTTCGGCTTCAGGGTTTCGATCGAATGCAGCGTCGCCAACCAATCGGCATGGGACTGGGGAGACTGGGTATCGGCCATCCAGACGTGGATGTTTTCTGCCACGACCACACCACCGACCACGGCCTTGATCGACGGAACCCACACGAAGCTGCGATCCGGTTGCTTGCCTTCAAGGCCGATCACTTGCAGCTTCTGCCCTTCGAGCATCAGGCTGTCGCCCTTGAGCACATCCGGCACAACCGTTTTGGCGGGCGCGTCAGCTCCCAATTTCGGCCCCCAGAACGCCAGTTTGCCGTCGACGGTTTGCTTGATGTGATCAACGGTCGGCTGCGAAGCGAGCACTTTTGCATTGGGGAATGCAGCCGTCAGGGTATCGAGGCCGAAGTAATAATCCGGGTCGCCGTGGCTGATGTAGATAGTGGTCAGTTGCTTGCCACTGGCGCGGATTTTTTCCACCACTTGCGCCGCCTGGGATTTGCCGAACTGGGCGTCCACCAGGATTGCCTCTTTCTCGCCGCTGACCAGTACCGAGGTCACCGGGAATATCGCTTTATCGCCGGGGTTATAGACATCCAGCGTCAATGTCGACGCGGCTGCGTGGGCGGCGAAGCCGAGGACAGCGGTCGCCAGCAAAACGCGTTTAAGTGTGGTGAAACCGATCATCTGTTGCTCCGTTGTTTGCAGGCCAGGGAAGGCCGGAATGGGAACAGAGCTTAGTTGCCTGCTTCAGTACAAAAAATGCGATGCTTGGACATAGTTTGTTTCTGAAACCGGGCAAATCATGGATCGTCTACAAGCAATGCGGGTGTTCGTCACGGTGATCGATCTTGGCAGCCAGTCGGCCGCCGCCGATCATCTGGAGCTGTCACGGCCGGTGGTTTCGCGTTATCTGGCGGAACTGGAAAACTGGGTTGGCGCACGCCTGATGCACCGCACCACGCGCAAATTGAGCCTGACCACCGCCGGTAGCGAAATATTGCCCCGCTGCCGGCAGATGCTCGACCTGTCCACGGACATGCAAGCTACCGTCAGCGTGCCGGACGATACACCTCGCGGCCTACTGCGAATCAGCGTCAGCACCTCGTTCGGCCAGGCGCAATTGGCCGATGCCATGGCGGCATTCGTCAAGCGCTACCCGACTGTCAGCATTGACCTGCAGATGCTTGACCGCACGGTGAACCTGGTGGACGAGCGCATCGACCTGGCCATTCGCACCAGCAATGACCTGGACCCGAACCTGATCGCCCGTCGGTTGACGGTGTGTCGCTCGGTGATCTGCGCCGCCCCCGCCTATTTGCGCGAACACCCTGCACCCCGGCGGATCGAGGATTTGAGCCTGCACAATTGCCTGACCCACTCGTACTTCGGCAAAAACCTGTGGCACTTTGAACTCGATGGCGAACAGGTGGCGGTGCCCGTGCAAGGCAACATCAGCGCCAACGAAGCCAGCACGCTACTTCGCGCCACCCTGGCCGGCGCAGGCGTGGCCATGCTCCCCACTTATCAGGCCGGCGTGTACATCCACAGCGGTGAGCTGGTGCGCCTGCTGCCCCGGGCCGAGCCAAGGCAGATGAACGTGTACGCGGTATACGCCTCACGCAAACACATGCCATCGGCGCTGCGTTGCTTGCTGGATTTTCTGGTGGTGAGGTTTCCCGAAAAACCGGCGTGGGATATCGGCCTGTAGGAGCTGCCGCAGGCTGCGATCTTTTGATATTGATCTTCTCAACGCCGCTAAAAATCAAGATCAAAAGATCGCAGCCTCCGGCAGCTCCTACGCATCTGACCTATGCTCAAGGTAATACCGAAGGGTATTCGTTCAGAGGTCTACGCCATGAACATCAAAACAAGAAGGTACCTCGCCATCTTCATCACCTGCGCGGTCACGCTCGGGTTGTATGGCGCTGCTGCGTGGCGTGTCGAGCAGCTACGCAACTTGCCCCGGGAGGCTGCCAGTTGCAACTTCGAGCGCTGCATTCCACACAACGCCACCCTTAACGCACTGCGCTAAGGAGCGGATCAGCCTTCTTTGTCCTGATCGGCCTTCAAGCGATCGCGGAACGCCTTTGGCGAGATGCCAACGCGGCGTCGGAACAGGCGCGTGAAGTTGGTCGGATCAGAGAACCCCAACACGTCGGACATTTCATAGATGGTCATGCTGGTGTAGGTCAGCAAGCGCTTGGCCTCCAACAACTGCCGTTCGTGCATGATCTGCAATGCCGGTTGCCCCGCCAACTCGCGGCAGGTGCCATTGAGGTGAGAGACCGAAATCCCCAGCCGATGGGCCAGGTCTTCAACCTTGACGTGCTGGCGGTAGGTTTCTTCCACCAACTGGATGTAGCCATTGAGGTATTCCCGCGCCCGCTGCGGTCGTTGACCCGCTGACCGGCGCTGGATCACCTGGCGGCTGACCCACACCATGATCACGCTGACCAGCGAATGCATGAGCATTTCCCGCGCCGGTTGGTGGCCGGTGTATTCGTTCTGCAACGCGCTGAACAGACTGTTGAGGTACGCGGCGTCCTGGCCTGCCGGGTAGCTCTCGGCCTGGGCCAGGGCATTCACCGAATGCCCCAATTGCGCCTGAAGATGCGCGATAAGCGGTGCCGCGAGGGTGACCACGAACCCCTCGACGTCTTCGCTGAACCGAAAACCATGCACCGACAACGGCGGCAGGATTTGGATCGCCGGTTCAGTCAGTTGCGAACGTTTGCCTTCGATTTCAAGCTCTGCCTGACCTTTGAACACGAAGAGCAACTGACATAAATCGGCGTGGCGGTGGGGTTTGATTTCCCATTGATGTTCGCGACTGCGTTTGGAAATGGTTTCACAGTGCAGCAAGTCCGGGGTCGGCCAATCCAGGCTTTCACCGTAGAGCTTGAACACCGGAATCGAAGGCAGGTCAGGCTTGTTCATCACTTCAATCCAGGTTTCGGAATGGACGACGGGCGATAATCGCACCGAATGGCAGAATGTACAGCTACCCGCTCAGTTTTCACCTTCAATTGACCGACCCGCAAGGGAAAATTGCAAGCACTCGATCCATAAAAATCCATCACCGCCCCCCGCCGCGTGGGATCTGCAAGGGCTGACCCGTTGCAAAACGGTGATGGTCTAAGGCCAGACAGGAGTCATCCGCGACCGCATGGCCGCTCGTCAGGTCGAAGGTTTGCAAAACGATGGGCCAGGCCTTCCCTATGAGGCTATCGAATAGCCTCCTATCGACTTACACTGGCGAGCATCCCGCTCGCCTTGACTGGCGGGTCATTCACTGCCGCAGGTTTATTCGTGACCACTTTCCACCAGCCTGAATTGCCCAAACCGGCCATCCGCAGCGTGCTGATCGCGCTGATGCTGGCTATTTTCCTCGGTGCGCTGGACCAAACCATCGTTGCTGTGTCGATGCCAGCCATTTCCGCACAGTTCAAGGACGTCAGTTTGCTGGCCTGGGTGATTTCCGGCTACATGGTGGCGATGACGGTGGCGGTGCCGATCTACGGCAAGCTGGGCGATCTGTACGGCAGGCGCAAATTGATGCTGTTTGGCATGGGGTTATTCACCCTGGCGTCGCTGTTCTGTGGCATGGCCCAGAGCATGGAGCAACTGGTGCTGGCGCGAATTTTCCAGGGGATCGGAGCCGGTGGAATGATCTCCGTCAGCCAGGCAATCATCGGCGACATCGTGCCCCCCCGTGAGCGCGGCCGTTATCAGGGCTATTTCAGCAGCATGTATGCGGTGGCCAGCGTCGCCGGCCCGGTGCTGGGCGGATACATGACCGAATACCTTTCCTGGCGTTGGGTCTTCCTGATCAATTTGCCGCTGGGCGTGGGAGCATGGCTGGTGGCCAATCGCACGCTGGTCGGCTTGCCGATTCCGCAACGCAAACCGGTGATCGATTACCTCGGTACATTGTTGATGATCATCGGACTGACGGCGTTGCTGCTGGGTATCACCCAATTCGGTCAGGGGCACTCCTGGCGCAGTACCGAAGTATTGGGGTTACTGGCTTGTGCGGCAGCGGTGCTGGGCCTGTTCGTGCTGCATGAACGACGCGCATCGGAGCCATTGCTGCCGATGCACCTGTTCACCAACCGCAATGCGATCCTGTGCTGGTGCACGATTTTCTTCACCAGTTTCCAGGCCATCTCGTTGATCGTACTGATGCCCCTGCGTTTCCAGAGTGTCACCGGTGCCGGTGCCGACAGCGCTGCCCTGCACCTGCTGCCGCTGGCCATGGGCTTGCCGATTGGCGCATATTTCGCCGGCCGCCGTACCTCCGTGACCGGACGCTACAAACCGATGATCCTGACCGGCGCCCTGCTCATGCCGTTGTCGATTCTCGGTATGGCGTTCAGCCGCCACAGTCCTTTTGGCTGAGCAGCCTGTTCATGCTGTTCTGCGGTATCGCCTCGGGCATGCAGTTTCCGACCTCCCTGGTCGGCACGCAGAACTCGGTGCAACAGCGAGACATCGGCGTTGCCACCAGCACCACCAACCTGTTCCGTTCATTGGGCGGAGCGGTGGGCGTGGCACTGATGTCGGCGCTGTTGCTGGCGTTGTTGCAGGATTCGAGCTTCGCCCACCTGGCTGGCTCTTCGCTGTTGGCCGAGGGTCACTCGGGGAATGTCTTGCTGGATGGCCTGAACGCCGCACAGGGTGACGCGCAGGATGCCCTGCGCGCTGAACTGTTGCTGACGTTCAGGCATCTGTTGATGGTAAGTGCGGCGGTGTCGCTGCTGGGGTTGGCGGCGGCGATCGCCATGCCGGACAGGGTGCTCCGCGGGCGCGAGGACAAGGTCCGGTAGAGAGACCGAGTCGCCCGCATTCGCGAGCAGGCTCGCTCCCACAATGATTTCCAGAGTACACAAAATGTGTGATCACTGGAGATTCAATGCGGGAGCGGCCTGCTCGCGAATGCGGTGTATCAGGCAATACCATTCAAGGGCTGTAATACCCCACCGCCACCAGGAAATGCCCGACCTTCTTCAGATAGGCATGCTTGTTCTCGACCTTACCGGTCACCGGGTTTTTCCAGCGGTATTCATACTCGCCGTAATCCTGTTTCGCGATCAGCGCCAGCATCGGCTCCCCCACCGGCTTGCCATCCGGATCATTGATCTTGCTGAAATCGGTGTTGATCAATCGCAAGTTGGTGCCATGGGCGACATAGCGCCGGGTATCGAGGTCGACGACGAAGACATACAGGTCATCCTGCAGGTAACCGCCCTTCAGAGAGTTGATGGCTTTCAGGGTGCCCTTCTCGTCCTTGGCCAGGTCGGCCGCCGCCTTGTTCAGCAAGGCCATGGCTTGCTCCGCTGAAGCCCGTGGCAGGTAGTAACCGACCGCGAGGATTCGCTGGCCGACTCGCTGATAGTAGACATGCTTGCGCTCGACCTTGCCGTCGGACCAGTTTTGCCAACGGTACTCCGCTTGCTGGATGCCATTGCCCTCGGGCACTTTGAGCGCATCCTTGAAGGCCTTCTGCAGATCCGGCCCGAGCACATCCGACACATCCCGGCCAATCAATGCAGCCGACGGCCCACCGCTGGCGAGCATCACGCCCTTGGTATCGACCACGAAGACATACCGGTCCTGGTCGACAAACTCGCCCTGACGGCTGAAGGCGGCGAAAGCCTTGTCGCCATTGTCGTGGTAGTAGGCCAGGGCTTTTTCCAGCAAAGCAATGGCCGCCTGGCTGTCGGCCTTTTCCGTTTCGGCAGCTTGAACCTGGCCCAGGCACATCAACAGCATGCCCCCCAAACAGGCCAACTTTTGCACAACTCCCATGGCACGTCCCCCCGTTCTCTTGATGTTTCAAGAGCGTAGACGGCAATGGCGCATGCAGGGACATTCAGCGAATCGAGGCGGGGATCATTCCCGGCGAACCGGGAATGAGGCAGGGCTTACTGGCGAGTGCGCAGCTGCTGTTGCAGGTTCTGGATCTGCGCTTGCAGGCTGTTGATGGTTCGGGTGACCTGGCTGCGGAAGGCATCGAACTCAGCAGTGCTTGCGCCTTGAGAGGTGCCTGGACGGTTGTCCTGCTGGCTTTTGAGAACCACGATGTCCTGCTCCAGGCGATCGATGGCAGCGTTCGGATTGCCCTGTTTCTTCAGCGCCGTGATGTCGGCGCCCAGGCTCTTCAGTTGCGCATCGAATTTCTCGGTATCCGCCGGGGTATTTTTCAGCGTGGCCAGTTCACTGCCCAAGGCTTTGACCTGCTCCTGCACTTGCGCATTGGCCTTTTGCTGCTCGGTGTCCTGGGCGGCCATCTCGGCGAGGCGCTTTTCCAGGTCGCTGGTCTGCGCGGTCATCTGCGCCAGGCGCTTGTCCAGGTCCGAGGCCTGGCCGGCGACGCCCTGTTGTTGCTTGCCCTGATCCTGCAGCTGATTTTGCAGCTGCCGGATTTGCAGCTTCAGCGCTTCGCTGTCGGTACTGACGTTAGTCTGGCTGGCGACCACCTTGCCGGAAATATCCTGCAGGCGCCCCGCCGCTTCTTCACTGATTCGCGCAAAGCTTTCCTGGGTTGCCACCAGCTGTTGCTCCATCAGCGAAATTTGCTGGAAGCTCCACCAGGCAAGGCCTGCGAAGGCAAAGAACAGGGCGCCGACCAGTGCCCACAACGGGCCGGTACTCGCCGCCTTGACCTTGACCACTGGCGGCGTGCGCGAGTGCACGGAGGTGCGGGTGCTCTTCGGGAAATCATCATCGAGGATGTCTGCACGCAGGCTCGGTACATCGTCGAAGTCATCGTTGGCATCGTTACGCATGGACATTGAGTCAACCTTTGTGAAACACGGTGTTGGCTTGATGCGGCGCAGTATAACCCCCCACGGCCGCAACGATTGACCCCGAAGCCCAACCTCGGTTCAGTGAAGCCGATTTCAGCGAATGTCCTGGGCCTTCCACCAGGCGCAGAATTCATCGAGCGCCGTCCAGAGACTGACCTTGGGGTCGTAGTCCAGATAATGCCGGGCGCGACTGATATCCAGGGTGAAATTTTTCTTCATGACCTGCATGCCCAGTCGCGACAGGGTGGGTTCGGGACGACCCGGCCACAACTTGCAGAACCCCTCATTGAGCGCCGCGACACTGTAGCCCAGGCCGTAGGAACGGTAGCGCGTGACTTGTGGGACTTCCATTTTACGCATGACGTAATTGACCACATCCCACAACGGGATCGGCGCGCCGTTGCTGATGTTGTACACCTTGCCCAGGGCTGAACCAGTGGCCAGCAAACTGCTGAGCAACGCTTCATTGAGGTTGTGCACGCTGGTGAAGTCGACCTTGTTCAAACCGTTGCCAATGATCGCCAGGCGTCCCTTGCGCTGCATCTTGAGCAACCGCGGGAAGATGCTCATGTCACCGGCCCCGGTCACGAAACGCGGGCGCAGCGCCAGGGTTTCGAGGCCAAACTCCTGGGCGCCGAAGACTTTTTGCTCGGCCAGGTACTTGGTCGCGGCGTACGGGTGCTTGAAGCGTTTAGGCACCTGCTCTTCGGTCAATCCCAGATGATCGCGACCATCGAAATAGATCGACGGCGACGACAAGTGCACCAGGCGCCGAACCCGCTGCTTCAGGCAGGCTTCAACCACGTTTTCGGTGACCTGGACGTTGCCCAGGTGAAAATCCTGATAACGCCCCCACAGGCCAACGGCACCGGCGCAATGCACCACGGCCTCGACCTCGGAGCACAGGTCGCGTGCCAGCAGCGGATCGCACAAGTCGCCCTGGATAAACTCCGCGCCACGGCGCACCAGATGTTCGACGCTTTCGGCCCGGCGACCGTTGACCCGCACGTCCAGGCCCTGCTCCAGGGCGAAACGCGCAAAGCGCCCGCCAATGAAGCCGCTTGCGCCGGTGACCAGAATCTTCATGTAGTGCTCCGAATATTTCGTTTTTTGCGTATTGCGTGAGGTCTTGACGCTGCCTGTCAGCCCAACGGCACCAACCATTGCCGGGACACCTGCACCAATTGCTCGGTCAGCAACCCCAGCAACTGACCGCCATTGCGCCAATGATGCCAGTACAGCGGCACGTCGATCGGTTTATCTGGCAAAAGCTCCAGCAAAATGCCGCGCTCCAGTTGTTCGCGCACCTGAAGTTCCGGCACCAGGCCCCAGCCAAGCCCGGCCTCGGTGAGGCGGATAAAGCCTTCAGACGATGGGCAAAGATGGTGTTCGAAACCGCCATCGACGCCCAGGGATGCCAGGTAGCGATGCTGCAGGAAGTCGTCCGGGCCGAACACCAGCGCAGGAGTCCGGGCCAACTGATCGGCGCGCACGCCTTGGGGAAAGTGCCGCGCAATGAAGGCCGGGCTGGCCAATGCACGGTAACGCATCGCCCCGAGCAATACGCTGCGCGCACCGGCTACCGGACGCTCACTGGCACACAGGCACGCCGCGACTTCACCTGCGCGCATGCGCTTGAGGCCGACGGTCTGGTCCTCGACCACCAGATCCATCAACAGGTGGTGTTGCGCGCAAAATTCCCCCACCGCCTGGGCCCACCAGGTCGCGAGGCTGTCGGCATTCAGGGCGATTCGCAGGCGTTCCGGCAGGCCCTCTTCGTCCAGCGCCGGCACCAGCGTCTGCAAATCCCGTTCAAGCAGACGTACCTGCTGCACATGGTTGAGCAGCCGCCGGCCGATCTCGGTCGGTGACGGCGGCGTGCCCCGCACCAACACCGGTTGGCCGACCCGCGCCTCGAGCAGTTTGATGCGCTGGGAGATAGCCGATTGCGACAAACCCAACACCTGGGCTGCCCGTTCAAAACCGGCCTGCTCGACCACCGCAGCCAGGGCAGAAAGCAATTTATAGTCGAACATCAGTTTTCCTAATGAGCGATCAGCAATATTGGTTTTTCTTATACAGGTTACTACTGGAAAATGGCCAGCACGAACTCTTGCACAAGGATCCTCCTCATGGCTGGCGAAACTTCACTGGCAACGCTACTGCGCAGCATGAGCCCGCAACTCAATGCCGGCGAGTACGTGTTCTGCACCCTGGCGGACGGCCGATTGCCCGTGGGACTGGAAATCATCGGCAGCTTTCGCGAGCAGGAAGGCCTGACCGTAATTCTCGAACGCTCCCATGCAGAACAGGCTGGATACAGCTTCGACTACATCGCCGCGTGGCTCACCCTGAACGTGCATTCGGCCCTCGAAGCCGTCGGACTGACCGCCGCGTTCGCCACGGCCCTGGGCCATGCCGGGATCAGCTGCAATGTGATCGCCGGTTACTACCACGACCATTTGTTTGTCGGCCAGGCCGACGCCGAACGCGCGATGCAAGTGCTGCGCGACTTGGCAGCCAACGCGGAGTAAAAAATAATGTGGCAAAGCTATATGAACGGCCTGTTGGTGGCCTTCGGCCTGATCATGGCGATCGGCACGCAGAACGCATTCGTACTGGCGCAAAGCCTGCGACGTGAACATCACCTGCCGGTGGCGGCACTCTGCGTGGCCTGCGATGCATTACTGGTGGCCGCCGGGGTATTCGGCCTGGCCACGGTGCTGGCACAAAACCCGACCCTGCTCGCCATTGCCCGTTGGGGCGGCGCGGCGTTTCTGTTGTGGTATGGCAGCCAGGCGTTGCGTCGGGCCTGCTCCAGACAGAGTCTGCAACAAGGTGAGAACCAGACCGTTCGTTCGTTGCGCGCGGTGATGCTCAGTGCGTTGGCGGTTACCCTGCTCAACCCGCACGTTTACCTGGACACCGTTCTGTTGATTGGCTCCCTCGGCGCCCAGCAAACGGAGCCCGGCGCTTATGTAGTTGGGGCGGCCAGTGCGTCATTGCTGTGGTTCTTTACCTTGGCACTCGGTGCGGCATGGCTAGCGCCGTGGCTGGCGCGGCCAAGTACCTGGCGAATTCTTGACCTGTTGGTGGCGGTGATGATGTTCGCCGTAGCATTACAGCTGATCAGCGCCGGCTGATTTATTCCAAAAGGCTCTGGAACCTCTATTCCACACAGATGTTGCGTGGTTATGCCGCACCCCCGGTGCTATGATCCGACCCGATGCGCCGCAAAGAGTACAAACTCCCCGGCGCTTGTCTGGCCGCCCGTGATCGGCCTTGCGCTCACCGCAACTGACCTGATTAGGAGAATCATAATGGCTTTCGAATTGCCGCCGCTGCCGTACGCACACGATGCCCTGCAGCCGCACATTTCCAAGGAAACCCTGGAATTTCACCACGACAAGCACCACAACACCTATGTCGTGAACCTGAACAACCTGGTGCCTGGCACCGAGTTCGAAGGCAAGACCCTGGAAGAAATCGTCAAGACTTCCTCGGGCGGCATCTTCAACAACGCCGCTCAAGTGTGGAACCACACTTTCTACTGGAACTGCCTGGCGCCAAACGCTGGCGGTCAACCAACCGGCGCGCTGGCTGACGCCATCAACGCAGCCTTCGGTTCGTTCGACAAGTTCAAGGAAGAGTTCAGCAAGACTTCCATCGGCACTTTCGGTTCCGGTTGGGGCTGGCTGGTGAAAAAGGCTGACGGCTCCCTGGGCCTGGCCAGCACCATCGGTGCCGGCAACCCGCTGACCAACGGCGACACCCCGCTGCTGACCTGCGACGTTTGGGAACACGCTTACTACATCGACTACCGCAACCTGCGTCCGAAGTACGTTGAGGCGTTCTGGAACCTGGTTAACTGGAAGTTCGTGGCTGAGCAGTTCGAAGGCAAAACCTTCACCGCTTAAGCTCGACGCTCCTGAAAAACCCGGCTTTCATGCCGGGTTTTTTACGCCCGAAGAAAAATGCAGGCAATAAAAAACCCGCTGACGAATCAGCGGGTTTTTTATTGCCGCGACCAAAGGATCAGAAATCCTCCAACCGCCACACTTCGTATGCCGGCGTCTCGTAGGGGTGACTCTGTTTCAGAGCCGCCACCACCGAGCCAATCAACTCATCGGCCACCACAAGCTCGACCTTCCATTCCTCCACCCGCTCGACCTGCCCCACCTCGCCAATGAACGGCTGACTGCCGTCCAGTGGGCGAAACTGGCCCTGGCCCAACACCTGCCAGGCACAGTGATCGTAAGCGCCGATCCGCCCGCCACCGGCAGCGAATACGGCACTTTTGACCACTTCGACATGGCTGTCGGGAACGAAGAAAGCGAGCTTGTACACAGCTATCAGTTCACCCACACACGCGCATTACGGAACATACGCATCCAAGGCGCGTCTTCGTTCCAGTCTTCCGAACGCCACGAGTTCTGCACGGCACGGAACACACGCTCCGGGTGCGGCATCATGATGGTCACGCGACCGTCGCGGCTGGTCAAACCGGTGATCCCGCGCGGCGAGCCGTTCGGGTTGGCCGGGTAGGTTTCGGTGACCTTGCCATGGTTGTCGACGAAACGCATCGCCACGCAACCGGACAGATCAGCTTCCAGCAACGCTTCTTCGCTGGCGAACTCGGCATGGCCTTCACCGTGGGCGATGGCGATCGGCATGCGCGAACCGGCCATGCCCTGCAGGAAGATCGAGTTCGACTCCTGGATCTGCACCATCGCCACGCGCGCTTCGAACTGCTCGGAACGGTTACGCACGAAGTGCGGCCAGAACTCGCTGCCCGGGATCAGCTCGTGCAGGTTGGACATCATCTGGCAACCGTTGCACACGCCGAGGGTGAAGCTGTCGTTACGCTCGAAGAAACCCTGGAACGCATCGCGGGCGCGGCTGTTGAACAGCGCCGACTTGGCCCAGCCTTCACCGGCGCCGAGTACGTCACCGTAGGAGAAGCCGCCGCAGGCAACCAGGCCCTTGAACTCGTTCAGGTCGACACGACCAGCCAGGATGTCGCTCATGTGCACATCGATCGCGTTGAAACCGGCGCGATCGAACGCGGCAGCCATTTCCACCTGACCGTTGACGCCCTGCTCACGCAGCACGGCAACCTGTGGGCGGATGCCTTTCTTGATGTAAGGCGCGGCGATGTCCTGGTTGACGTCGTAGCTGAGCTTCACGCTCAGGCCCGGGTTGTCTTCTTCCAGCAGCACGTCGAACTCTTGATCGGCGCAGTCGGCGTTGTCACGCAGACGCTGGATCTGGTAGCTGGTCTCGGCCCACTGGCGTTGCAGCAGACGACGCTGGCCTTCGAACACGGTGTCACCGTTGAAGGTGATGTTGATCTGGCCATTGTTGATCGGCTGGCCGATCACCGACACGCACTCGCCAAGGCCGGCAGCGCTGAATTGCGCCAGGATGTCGGCGGTAGCGTCCTGGCGAACCTGGATCACGGCGCCCAGTTCTTCGTTGAACAGGATCGCGGCGATGTCAGCAGACGTTTCTGCCAGGCCGTCGAGGTTCAGGCTCAGGCCGCAATGACCGGCGAAGGCCATTTCCACCACGCTGGTCAGCAGACCACCGTCGGAACGGTCGTGGTAAGCCAGCAGGTGACCGTCGGCGTTGAGGCCCTGGATCACCGCGAAGAAGGCTTTCAGGTCTTCGGCGTCGTCGACGTCCGGAGCCTGCTTGCCGAGCTTGCCATGCACCTGGGCCAGGATCGAGGCGCCCATGCGGTTCTGGCCACGGCCCAGGTCGATCAGGATCAGGTCGGTGGTGCCCTTGTCCATGCGCAGTTGCGGGGTCAGGGTCTGACGGATGTCAGTCACTGGCGCGAAACCGGTCACGATCAGGGACATTGGCGAGGTCACGGCCTTGTCCACGCCTTCATCGTTCCAGCGAGTGGCCATGGACATCGAGTCCTTGCCCACTGGAATGGTGATGCCCAGCTCAGGGCACAATTCCATGCCGACCGCTTTCACGGTGTCGTACAGACGTGCGTCTTCACCCGGGTGACCGGCGGCGGACATCCAGTTCGCCGACAACTTGATGTCGGAGATCTTGCCGATGCGCGAAGCGGCGATGTTGGTCAGGGTTTCGCCGATGGCCATGCGGCCCGACGCCGGAGCGTCCAGCAGTGCCAGCGGAGTGCGCTCGCCCATGGCCATGGCTTCACCGGTGTAGACGTCGAAGCTGGTGGCGGTGACGGCAACGTCGGCCACCGGCACCTGCCATGGGCCGACCATTTGGTCACGGGCCACAAGGCCGGTGATGGTGCGGTCGCCGATGGTGATCAGGAAGCTCTTGCTCGCGACGGCCGGGTGATGCAGGACGCGCTCGACGCAATTGCCGATGTCGAGGGTCGACGGATCGAAATCGTCGCCCAGCTCGTTTTCACGCGCTACCGAACGGTGCATGCGCGGGGCTTTGCCCAACAGCACTTCGAGCGGCATGTCCACCGGGCTGTTGCCGAAGTGGCTGTCGGTGACGGTCAGCTGCGGCTCGGCCGTGGCTTCGCCGACGACGGCAAACGGGCAACGCTCACGTTCGCAGATCGCCTTGAAGCGATCGAAGTCGGCCGGGCCGACTGCCAGCACGTAGCGTTCCTGGGATTCGTTACTCCAGATTTCGTGCGGGGCCATGCCCGGCTCGTCGTTTGGAATGTTGCGCAGTTCGAAACGGCCACCACGGTCGCCGTCATTGACCAGTTCCGGGAAGGCGTTGGACAGGCCGCCCGCACCCACGTCGTGGATGAAGCTGATCGGGTTCTTGTCGCCCAGTTGCCAGCAACGGTCGATGACTTCCTGGCAGCGACGCTCCATCTCAGGGTTTTCACGCTGCACGGAGGCGAAGTCCAGGTCTGCCGAACTGGTGCCGGTGGCCATGGAAGAAGCCGCGCCGCCGCCCAGGCCGATCAACATCGCCGGGCCGCCGAGCACGATCAGCTTGGAGCCGACCACGATCTCGCCTTTCTTGACGTGTTCTTCACGGATGTTGCCCATGCCGCCAGCCAGCATGATCGGCTTGTGGTAACCGCGCACTTCATCACCGTGCGGGGTGCTGATCGACTGTTCGAAGGTACGGAAGTAGCCGGTCAGTGCCGGACGACCGAATTCGTTGTTGAACGCAGCGCCGCCCAGTGGGCCTTCGATCATGATGTCCAGCGCGGTAACGATGCGCTCGGGCTTACCGTACGGCACTTCCCACGGCTGTAAGAAGCCCGGGATCTGCAGGTTGGACACGGTGAAACCGGTCAGGCCAGCTTTTGGCTTGGCGCCACGACCGGTCGCGCCTTCGTCACGAATCTCGCCACCGGAACCGGTGGACGCGCCCGGGAACGGGGCAATCGCGGTCGGGTGGTTATGGGTTTCAACCTTCATCAGGATGTGCACCGGCTCCTGCACCGCGCCGTACTGGCGGGTTTCGGGGTCCGGGAAGAAACGCCCGGCCACGGAGCCGACGATCACCGAGGCGTTGTCCTTGTAAGCCGACAGAACGCCCTCGCTGTGCATCACGTAGGTGTTCTTGATCATGCCGAACAGGCTTTTTTCCTGGCTTTCGCCGTCGATGTCCCAACTGGCGTTGAAGATCTTGTGACGGCAGTGCTCGGAGTTCGCCTGGGCGAACATCATCAGTTCGATGTCGTGCGGGTTGCGCTTCAAGCCGACGAAGGCGTTGACCAGGTAGTCGATTTCGTCTTCAGCCAGGGCCAGGCCCAGCTCGGTGTTGGCTTTTTCCAGCGCGGCGCGGCCGCCACCCAACACGTCGATCGCGGTCAGGGGCTTGGGTTCGGCGTGGCTGAACAGGCCGGCAGCCTGTTCGAGGTTGCCCAGGACGATCTGGGTCATGCGGTCGTGCAGTGCGTCGGCGATCAACTGGGCTTCAGAGTCGCTGAACTGGCCAGCCACATAGAAGGCAATGCCGCGCTCGATACGCTGGATCTTGGTCAGGCCGCAGTTGCGAGCGATGTCGCTGGCCTTGCTCGACCAGGGCGAGATGGTGCCGAAACGTGGCAACACCAGGAACAGACGACCGGTCGGCTCCTGGACCGGAACGCTTGGACCGTACTTCAGAAGGCGCGCAAGCACCTGCTGTTCGTCGCCGGTCAGGTCGCCGGTAACTTCGGCGAAGTGAGCGAATTCAGCATACAGGCCACTGACAGCCGGAACCTTCTGGCTCAGTTGCTCAAGGAGCTTGCTGTGGCGAAAGGCAGAAAGGGCAGGAGCGCCGCGCAGGATCAACATCTTCGGGACAGCCTCGGGAAGGGGTGTGCTTTGAGGCCGTGCATTCTAGCCTAAACAGCCAGCGACAGCACCCGAAACGCTACGCACGGTTGCACTCGAGTGCCGATCTGTGTTTCTGCCCCGAAAGTCAGGTTAACCCGCCGGGTGACGACAGCTTATTTTTACTGTATCAAAATGCTGAAAAGGCCCGTTCCAGTGGGGTTTTGGCGGCTTTTGCGATCTCTAGCAGACTACCCTGTTGCTGTCGAGATATGGCGCTCGTGGTCCTTTGCGTATACTGCGCAAATGTTTTCCCCAACGGCTTTGCGTCCGCGGTACGCCAAATGGCTGATCGCAACCGGACTCTTCCTGATGCTCAGTGGCTGTGTTGATAAACCCAACACACTGGAGCGCGTAAAGGAGGATGGTGTGCTGCGGGTGGTTACCCGTAACAGCCCCGCCACCTACTTTCAGGATCGCAACGGTGAAACCGGCTTCGAATACGAGCTGGTGAAGCGCTTCGCCGACGATCTGGGGGTCGATCTCAAGATCGAGACGGCCGACAACCTCGACGACCTGTTCAATCAGGTGGGCAAGCCCAATGGCCCGGTCCTGGCGGCTGCCGGCCTGGTCAGCAGCGAAGCACGCAAAAAACAGGTGCGGTTCTCCCATCCCTACCTGGAAGTCACCCCACAGGTCATCTACCGCAACGGCAAGTCGCGCCCTACCGACGCGAAAGACCTGGTCGGCAAGAAGATCATGGTGCTCAAGGGCAGCACCCATGCCGAGCAGCTCGCACAGCTGAAACAGAAATTTCCCGGTATCGAATACGAAGAATCCGACGCGGTCGAGGTCGTGGATCTCCTGCGCATGGTCGACGAAGGTCAGATCGATCTGACATTGGTAGACTCCAATGAAGTCGCGATGAACCAGGTGTACTTCACCAACATCCGCGTTGCCTTCGACCTGGGTGACGCCAGCAACCAGAGCTGGGCCGTGGCGCCGGGCGACGACAACAGCCTGCTCAACGAGATCAACGAGTATCTGGACAAGGTCAAGAAAAACGGCACCCTGCAACGCCTGAAGGACCGTTATTACGGGCATGTCGATGTACTCGGCTACATGGGCGCGACCACGTTCGCCCAGCACTTGCAGCAGCGCCTGCCCAAGTACGAACCGCACTTCAAGGCCTACGCCAAGAAAGAACAGGTCGACTGGCGCCTGCTGGCGGCGATCGGTTATCAGGAGTCCCTGTGGCAACCGACCGTGACGTCCAAGACCGGTGTGCGCGGCCTGATGATGCTGACCCAGAACACCGCGCAAGCCATGGGCGTGTCCAACCGCCTCGATCCCAAGCAGAGCATCATGGGCGGCGCCAAGTACCTGGCCTACATAAAGGATCAGCTCGACGAGTCGATCCAGGAACCGGATCGCACCTGGTTTGCCCTGGCCGCCTACAACGTCGGCAGCGGTCACCTTGATGACGCCCGCAAGCTGGCGGCCAAGGAAGGGTTGAATCCCGACAAATGGCTGGACGTGAAAAAAATCCTGCCGCGCCTGTCCGAGAAGAAGTGGTACAGCAAAACCCGTTACGGCTACGCCCGTGGCGGCGAGCCCGTGCATTTCGTGGCGAACATCCGTCGCTACTACGACATCCTGACCTGGGTAACGCAGCCGCAGCTTGAAGGCGATCAGGTCGCCGAGGGCAACCTGCATGTGCCGGGCATCGACAAGACCAAGCCGGCCCAGGAACCTGCCCCGCTCTAACAAACACCTCAATCAAATGTGGGAGCCGGCTTGCTCGCGATGGTCGTCAATGATGACGCGAAAAACCTGATGCCCCGCGGCGCCCTCAGGTTTTTCGCGAGCATGCTCGCTCCTACCGGGCAGCCGCCAGAATCAGCGCCTTCATCTCCGAAACCGCCGACTTGAAGCCCACGAACAACGCATGGGCTACCAGCGCATGGCCGATGTTCAGTTCGTTGATGCCCTTGATCGCGGCCACCGCCTCGACGTTGTGATAGTGCAGACCGTGGCCGGCATTGACGATCAGGCCCTGCGCCAGGCCGAACGCTACGCCGTCGGCGACGCGCTTGAGCTCTTCAGCCACTTCGGTCGGCGTCTCGGCATCGGCATAACGACCGGTGTGCAGTTCGATGGCTGGCGCACCGACGCGACGCGATGCTTCGATTTGCCGTTCGTCGGCATCGATGAACAGCGACACTTCAGAGCCAATCCTCGACAGGCGCTCCACAGCAGCCTTGATCCGCGCCTCCTGCCCCGCCACGTCCAGCCCACCTTCGGTGGTCAGCTCCTGGCGGGTTTCCGGCACCAGGCAGATATGCGCCGGACGGATGCGCTCGGCGAATTGCATCATTTCTTCGGTGACGCCCATTTCGAAGTTCATGCGGGTTTGCAGCACGTCCTTGAGCACCAGCACGTCGCGCTCCTGGATGTGCCGGCGGTCTTCGCGCAGGTGCACGGTGATGCCATCCGCGCCCGCCTCTTCCGCATCCAGTGCCGCCTTGACCGGATCCGGGTAGCGCGTGCCCCGGGCCTGACGCAGGGTGGCAACGTGGTCGATGTTCACGCCAAGAAGAATGCGGGTGCTGGTGGTCACGGAAGCGCTCCAGAATAAGAAAAAGTTCGGTGCACAGCATACGGGGAGACTACGGCTTGCGAAACAGCTCGCGACTGACCAGTGGACGACCGCCCAAGTGAACAGCCAGTGCCTGGCGCATCAAACGCTTGGCCGCTGACAATGCACCAGGGGCACTCCAGTCAGCTTCAGCCATGGCCAGCAATTCGGCGCCGTTGAACAAACCGGGCTGCAGCAGATAGACCCGCTCCAGCCCCGCATCCACCTGCAAACGGTAGAGACCGTCTGGCGCAACGGGTTCGTCGTGGATATCGGTAGTCAATGAAAAGCCGTAGCCCAGGTCATCCAGCAAGCGCCATTCGAACGAACGCAGTAACGGCTCCAACGCCCGACCTTCGGCCAGGGCGAGCAAGGTCGCGGCGTAGTGATCGAACACCGAAGGGAAAGGGTCTTCGGCGGGTAGCAGGCGAATCAACAGCTCATTGAGATAAAGACCGCTGAACAGTGCCTCACCGTTGAGCCAGGTGGCGATGCCGGCGCTCTCCATGCGCCCAACATTTTTCAGCTCGCCACGACCGCGAAACTCGACCTCCAGCGGCACGAACGGTCGCGCCAGCGTCCCGGCCTTGCCCCGCGCACTGCGCAATACCGCCCGCAGCCGCCCTTGCGGCGTGAGGAAGTCCACCAAGGCGCTGTTTTCGCGGTAGGCACGGGAATGGAGGACGTAGGCGGGTTGGGGGATGGGTTGGGACATGGAGCTCTCAATGATGGATCGCGATTTTGCTGACAACCCAAAACCACTGTGGGAGCGAACCTGTTCGCGAAAGCGGTGGAACAGTCAACATCAATGCTGAATGTTACATCCTCTTCGCGAGCAGGCTCGCTCCCACAGTGGATCGTTATGCAGTCTTACAGGTCGCCGTAGCCCAGCGAACGCAGGGCACGCTCGTCGTCGGACCAGCCGCCCTTCACCTTGACCCACAGGTTGAGCATGATCTTGGAGTCGAACAACAGCTCCATGTCCTTGCGCGCTTCAGTGCCGATGCGCTTGATGCGCTCGCCCTTGTCGCCAATGATGATCTTTTTCTGGCCATCACGCTCGACGAGGATCAAGGCATGGATATGCAGGGTCTTGCCCTGCTGCTTGAACTCTTCGATTTCGACAGTGATCTGGTATGGCAGCTCGGCGCCCAACTGGCGCATGATTTTTTCGCGTACCAGCTCGGCGGCGAGGAAACGGCTGCTGCGGTCGGTAATCTGGTCTTCCGGGAAGAAGTGATCGTTTTCCGGCAGATGATCAGCGATGACCTTTTCCAGCGCGTCGAGGTTGTGCCCGTGCTGCGCCGAAATCGGGATGATCTGTGCGTTCGGCAACTGCTCCTGCAACCAGCTCAGGTGCGGCATCAGCTCGGCCTTGTCTTCGATGCGATCGGTCTTGTTCAGCGCAACGATCAGCGGGCCGGTGACGTATTGCACGCGCTCGAGGACCATCTGGTCTTCGTCGGTCCACTTGGTGCGATCCACCACGAAGATCACCACGTCGACGTCTTTCAATGCCGCCGAGGCAGTCTTGTTCATGTAGCGGTTCAAGGCTTTTTCGCCGCCCTTGTGCATACCGGGCGTATCGACGTAGATCGCCTGCACATCACCCTCGGTCTTGATGCCGAGCATGTTGTGACGGGTGGTTTGCGGCTTGCGCGAGGTGATCGCCAGCTTTTGGCCGAGGATGTGGTTGAGCAGCGTGGACTTGCCCACGTTCGGACGGCCGACGATGGCAACATAGCCACAGCGCGTTGCGTTTGTATCAGTCATTGCCATTCTCCACACCCAGGGCAATCAGTGCTGCGGCGGCCGCTACCTGTTCGGCAATACGACGGCTCACACCCTGACCTCGGCTTTTTTCATTCAATAGGATGATTTCACATTCGACGAAGAACGTCCGGCAATGCGGTTCACCCTGGATATCCACCACTTCGTAACGCGGCAGCTCGCAACCACGGGACTGCAGGAATTCCTGCAGGCGGGTTTTTGGATCTTTGTTGGTGTCGACCAGCGTCAGGCCTTCGAACTCCCCGGCCAGCCAGGCCAGCACGCGCTCGCGCGCCACTTCCATGCCGGCGTCCAGGTAGATCGCGCCAATCAGCGCTTCCAGGGCATCGGCCAGAATCGACTCGCGACGAAAACCGCCGCTTTTCAGTTCGCCGGAGCCCAGGCGCAGGTACTCGCCCAGATCGAAACCACGGGCCAGTACGGCCAGGGTCTCACCTTTGACCAGGCGTGCACGCAAACGCGACAACTGGCCTTCGCGGGCCAGCGGGAAGCGATCGAACAGCGCCTCGCCAGCAACGAAGTTGAGGATGGCATCACCGAGGAATTCCAGGCGTTCGTTGTTACGCCCGGCAAAACTGCGGTGAGTCAGGGCCAGGACCATCAGTTCCTGATCCTTGAAGGTGTAGCCGAGCTGACGCTCGAGACGGCTTAAGGAGACGCTCACGGTTTACCCACGCTGAGTTCGTGGTTGGATTCCACCGCCATCGCCGGGAGTCGGCGCAGGCCTGGGACAATTAACGCTGTGTTCAAAAATAACGTCCTGAATATCGTTGTTTTCATGCCTCTGTCGCCGATTGTACCGACTCCAGAAATGCATTCGGCGCTGTGTTCAACAGCGCCGTGCTTGATTACTGGATCAGGCCAACCCGCGAGAAATTCGGCAGGTGACTGAGTTTGGGTTCCGGCCAGCTCATCCAGACCGCGAAGGCCTTGCCGACGATATTCTTGTCGGGAACCATGCCCAGCAGATCCTTGGGAATGGCTGGATCATCCCAGTAGCGACTGTCGTTGGAGTTGTCGCGGTTGTCGCCCATCATGAAGTAGTGCCCGGCAGGCACTGTCCATGTACGGTCCGGTGTTGCGCGATAGCGACTCATTTCCTTGCGGATCAAGTGCTCGGCGACACCGAGTTTTTCCTTGTAGAGCTCGGCACTGCCCAGCGTGCCCGGCTCGGAGCCGACCAGCTTTTCGGCAATCGACTCACCGTTGACGAACAGACGCTTGTCAGCGGTGTACCGCACCGTATCGCCCGGCAGCCCCACTACACGCTTGATGTAGTTGACGTTCGGATCACTCGGATAGCGGAACACCATCACATCGCCACGCTGTGGCTCACCGACTTCGATGATTTTCTTGTCGATCACCGGCAAGCGAATCCCGTAGGAAAACTTGCTCACCAGAATGAAGTCGCCGACGTCCAGGGTCGGTTTCATCGAGCCCGATGGGATCTGGAACGGTTCCACCAGGAACGAACGCAGCACCAGTACGATGAACAGCACCGGGAAGAACGACTTGCCGTATTCGACCAGCAACGGTTCCTTGCCCAGTTTCTCGATCACCACCCCATCAGGCTGGCTGACGCTGCCCTGATAGGAGGCGATGGCGGCACGCCGACGCGGCGCCAGGATCAACAGATCAAGCAACGCCAACAGGCCGCAGACGAATACGGCGATGACCAGCAACAGCGGGAAATTTAGTGACATAGGACCTAACTATCCAACCTGAGCACGGCAAGGAAGGCTTCTTGTGGAATTTCCACGTTGCCGACCTGCTTCATGCGTTTTTTACCGGCCTTTTGCTTTTCCAGCAGCTTTTTCTTACGGCTGACGTCACCGCCGTAGCATTTGGCCAATACGTTCTTTCTGAGCGCCTTGACGGTTGTACGCGCCACAATCTGCCCGCCAATGGCGGCCTGGATTGCCACGTCGAACATCTGCCGCGGAATCAGTTCTTTCATCTTCTCGGTCAACTGGCGACCTTTGTAGTGCGCATTGTCACGGTGCACGATCAACGCCAGCGCGTCGACCTTGTCGCCGTTGATCAGCACGTCCAGTTTCACCAGACTAGCCGATTGGTAACGATCGAAATGGTAATCCAGCGAAGCATAGCCGCGACTGGTGGATTTCAGGCGATCGAAGAAGTCCAGGACCACTTCGTTCATCGGCAAGTCGTAGGTCACTTGTACCTGGGAGCCCAGGAACAGCATGTCGACCTGCACACCACGTTTTTCGATGCACAACGTAATGACGTTACCCAAGTGCTCTTGCGGCACAAGGATATTGGCGCGCACGATCGGCTCGCGCATGTCTTCGATGGAAGACAGGTCCGGCAACTTCGACGGGTTATCGACGTAGATCGTCTCGCCGGTCTTGAGCAGCAGCTCGAAGATTACCGTCGGTGCCGTGGTGATCAGGTCCAGGTCATACTCGCGCTCCAGGCGCTCCTGGATGATTTCCATGTGCAGCATGCCGAGGAACCCGCAACGGAAGCCGAAGCCCAGGGCGTCAGAGCTTTCCGGGGTGTACTGCAGCGACGAATCGTTCAGGGTGAGCTTTTGCAGGGCCTCACGGAAATCTTCGAAGTCGTCGGAGCTGACCGGGAACAGACCGGCGTAGACCTGCGGCTGGATGCGCTTGAAACCTGGCAGCACATCGACGTCCGGCGTCGAACTCAAGGTCAGGGTGTCGCCCACGGGGGCACCGTGAATGTCCTTGATGCTGGCGATGATGAAGCCCACTTCACCGGCCTTCAGGTCAGCGGTAGGGGTGTGTTTCGGATTGAATACACCGACGCTGTCCACCAGGTGGATCTTGCCAGTGGACTTGACCAGGATCTTGTCACCCTTCTTCACGCGGCCGTGACGCACGCGCACCAGGGACACGACGCCCAGGTAGTTGTCGAACCAGGAGTCGATGATCAACGCTTGCAGCGGATCTTCGATGTTGCCGGTGGGTGCAGGAATGGTGGTAACCAGACGCTCCAACACCTCATCGACGCCCAGGCCGGTCTTGGCAGAGCAAGTGACCGCGTCGGTGGCATCGATGCCGATGATTTTTTCGATTTCTTCTTTTACGCGGTCCGGATCAGCCTGTGGCAGGTCGATCTTGTTCAGCACCGGCATCACTTCCAGGCCCTGTTCGATCGCCGTGTAGCAGTTGGCAACCGACTGCGCCTCAACGCCTTGACCGGCATCGACCACCAGCAGCGCGCCTTCACAGGCGGCCAGCGATCGGCTCACCTCATAGGTGAAGTCAACGTGACCTGGAGTATCGATGAAATTCAGCTGGTAAGTGACGCCATCACGAGCCTTGTAGTAAAGCGTGACGCTGTGCGCCTTGATGGTGATCCCGCGCTCGCGCTCAAGATCCATGGAATCCAGTACCTGGGCTTCCATTTCACGCTCGGCCAGGCCGCCGCACATCTGGATGAAGCGATCGGCCAGCGTCGACTTGCCATGGTCAATGTGGGCGATGATGGAGAAATTGCGGATATGACTCAAATCACTCACGGATCAACACTCAAAAAGGCTGCAGGCATAGCCCGCCGAAAAATAGCCGGGAATTGTACCTGATCCACGGCGCAAGCGTCACGTTTGCAGGCCAGACGGCCCGTACAAAAACGCCCCGGTCTTGTGACAGGGGCGTTTTTTATCAGCAGCGAAGCGATGAACAAGTCGCCATCAACCGGCGCGACGCAGCAACCACAGCCCCGCCAGGGCACAGACACCGGCTGGCACGAGCACCGCAAACAGTGGCGAAAAACCGAAGACCAGGCTTGAAGGCCCCAACAAATCCTGGGCAATGCGGAAGGTGAAACCGACCAGCACACCGGTAAATACCCGCTGACCGAGGGTCACCGAGCGCAACGGACCAAAGATGAAGGAGATCGCCATCAGCACCAGGGCAGCGGTAACCAGCGGCTGCAACACCTTGACCCAAAATGCCAGCCAGTAACGGCCATTGTTCAGCCCCTGCTCAGCCAGATAGTGGATATAGCCCCACAGCCCCGAGATCGACAGCGATTCCGGCGCCATGACCACGGTGCTCAGCAACTGCGGGCTCAATGCCACATCCCAGCGCTCGACCGGGGCGCTCACCACTTCAGTGTTCCTTTCGTGGAACACCGTGGTGGTGACATCGGACAACTGCCAGTGATCCTTGTCGAACTCGGCGCGCTTGGCGAAGCTCGCCGACAGCATGTGCCGCTCCTTGTCGAAGTGGTAGCGGGTCACGCCGTACAGCAGGCCATTGGGTTGTACGGAGTTGACGTGGATGAATTCGTCACCCTGGCGATGCCACAAACCGTGTTTGGCGCTTTGCGCATCGCCACTGCCCTGGGCCAGCGAGCGGTTGGCCTGGGCGGTGCTTTCAGTCGCCGGCGCGACGTATTCGCCAATCAGCACTCCCACCACCATCAGCACCAGCATCGGCTTCATGACCGCCCAGACGATCCGCCCGATGGACACGCCAGCCGCACGCATGATGGTCAGTTCACTGTTGCTGGCCAGGCTGCCGAGACCGATCAGGCAACCGATCAAGGCTGCCATCGGCAGCATGTCGTAGAGCCGGCGTGGTGCCGTCAGCAGCACGTAGCTCATGACGTCGAGCAATGTATAGGTATCACTGGCATCGCCCATCTCGTCGATGAACGCAAACAACGTGGCCAGGCCGAGAATAATCCCCAATACCGCCAGGATCGCCATGAACACACTGCTGCCGATGTAGCGGTCGAGCTTAACCACGGGCCACCTCCAGCGCACTGCGGCGACTCGCCATCTTCAAGCGCAAAGGCTCCCAATAGAGCAGACCCAGGCCAATGGCCAGGAATATCCCATGCACCCACCATAAGCCCAGCGCTGGTGGGATCTTGCCCTTTTCAAGCGCACCGCGAGCGGCAATCAGGATAGTCAGGTAGGCCATATAAAGAAGGATTGCCGGCAACAACTTGAGGAAACGTCCCTGGCGCGGGTTGACCCGCGACAACGGCACCGCCATCAAGGTGACGATGAACACCAGCAGCGGCAGGGACAGGCGCCATTGCAGCTCGGTGCGCGAACGCAGGTCATCGCTACCCAGCAAGGAGCTCGTGGGCATCGCGTCACGGTCGGTCACTTCGTCGCTGACGTCCGGCTTGGGCAGCAACACGCCGTATTCGTCGTACTTGATCGCCCGGTAATCGGCCTGCCCCGGATTGCCGTCATAGCGGTAGCCGTTATCGAGGATCAGGTAGCGGTTACCGTCGGGGCGGATTTCCTGGCGGCCTTTTTCCGCCACCAGCACGGAGATCCCGCGATCCTTGTTGTCGGAACCGAGGTTCTTTTGCGAGATGAAGACCCCCGCCAGATGGACGCGGTCATCAGACAACTGCTCGGTATAGGTCACCCGCGTGCCATCGCGCAGGGCCTGGAAACGGCCAGGCTCCAGGGTGTCGAACTCGGTCAGGGCGTCCTGCTTGTTCAGCAGCAGCTGGAACTGATTGGCGCCTTGTGGCGCCAGGCTCAGGCTCAACCAGGCAACGACCAGCGCAACCAGGGTGGCCGGAAACAGGGTCATGCGAAACAGGCGTTGCTGGCTCATGCCCGTGGCCGACAGCACGGTCATCTCGCTCTCAAGGTACAGGCGGCCGTAGGCCAGCAGTATCCCGAGAAACAGGCCCAGCGGCAGGATCAGTTGCAGGAATCCCGGCAGGCGAAAACCCATGATGAGGAACAGTGAGCCCGGATCCAGTTGACCCGAAGCGGCCTGCGCGAGGTACTTGATGAAGCGTCCACTCATGATGATGACCAGCAGCACCGCACTGACGGCACTCAAGGTCAACAGGACTTCGCGGGATAGATAACGAAAGACGATCAAACCAGACACTCCAGGGTTGTCAGGCTATGGCGGCCAAACAAGCAAACACGTCAGACAGCCCGCAAGGCAGGGCCGCCGAAAAAAAGATTGCGCATTATCCTGTGATTGGGTGCGCCTGTCACTGCGCAATGCATGGGTACGGGATGCGTAGGAGCGAGCATGCTCGCGATGGTCGTCAACGATAACGCGGGAAGCCTGACACCCCGTGGCGCTCTCAGGTTTCTCGCTAGCAGGCTAGCTCCTACAGTGGTCCACAGTTGGCCACAAACCGCGTAGATCGTTCAGACGAGGGTTGTCAGGCGCCGCTGGCGAGGTTCAAACTGCCGCCTTCGTCGCCGGTCGATCCTGGCGCCTTTCTATTTATAAGCAAGCGCTGCCCGCACCTTGTCCAGCGCTTGCGTATTGACCATCAATTCAGGGATCCGGACATGGAACTGGTTGTAAAAAGCGTCAACCCGCAAACGTTGAAAACCGCCACGCTGGTGGTTGCCGTCGGCGAGGGCCGCAAGCTCGGCGCCGTTGCCAAACAGCTCGACGAACTCAGCGCTGGCGCCATCAGTGCCGTACTCAAGCGCGGCGACCTGGCCGGCAAGGTTGGCCAGAGCCTGTTGCTGCACAGCTTGCCGAACCTGAAAGCCGAACGCGTATTGCTGGTCGGCGTGGGCAAGGACGAAGAACTGGGTGACCGCCCTTTCCGCAAAATCGTTGCCGGCATCCTCAACACGCTCAAAGGCCTGGGTGGCAGCGACGCCGTGCTGGCCTTGGACGAAATCGTGGTCAAGGGCCGCGACAGCTATGGCAAGACCCGCCTGCTGGCCGAAACCCTGGTGGACGGCGAATACCAGTTCGACCAGTTCAAGAGCCAGAAAGCCGAGCCGCGCGCGCTGAAGAAAATCACCCTGGTGACCATCAAGGCCGCCGAGGCTGAAGTGCAACGCGCCGTGACCCACGCCACCGCCATCGCCAACGGCATGGCGTTTACCCGTGACCTGGGCAACCTGCCGCCGAACATCTGCCACCCGACCTTCCTCGGCGAGCAAGCGAAAAACCTCGGCAAGCAATTCAAGGACCTGAAAGTCGAAGTCCTCGACGAGAAAAAGATCAAGGCCCTGGGCATGGGCTCGTTCTACGCCGTCGGCCAGGGCAGCGCCCAACCGCCGCGCCTGATCGTCATGCAATATAACGGTGGCAAGAAGTCGGAGAAGCCCTACGCCCTGGTCGGTAAGGGCATCACGTTCGACACCGGCGGCATCAGCCTCAAGCCGGGGGCCGGCATGGATGAAATGAAGTACGACATGGGCGGCGCCGCCAGCGTGTTCGGCACCATGCGCGCCGTGCTCGAACTGAAACTGCCGATCAACCTGGTGTGCATCCTGGCTTGCGCCGAGAACATGCCCAGCGGCAACGCTTCGCGCCCGGGCGACATCGTTACCACCATGAGCGGCCAGACCGTGGAAATCCTCAATACCGACGCCGAAGGCCGTCTGGTGCTGTGCGACGCCCTGACCTACTCCGAGCGATTCAAGCCGCAAGCGGTGATCGACATCGCCACCCTGACCGGCGCCTGCGTGGTTGCACTGGGCTCCCATACCTCGGGCCTGCTGGGCAACAACGAGCAATTGATCGACCAACTGCTCAGCGCCGGCAAGGCTGCCGACGACCGCGCCTGGCAACTGCCGCTGTTCGATGAGTACCAGGAGCAGCTGGACAGCCCGTTCGCCGACATCGCCAACATCGGCGGTCCGAAAGCCGGCACCATCACCGCGGCTTGCTTCCTGTCGCGCTTCACCAAGAACCTGAACTGGGCGCACCTGGACATCGCCGGCACCGCCTGGACCAGCGGCGGCAAGGACAAGGGCGCCACCGGTCGTCCGGTTCCGCTGCTGACCCAATACCTGCTGGACCGTGCCAAAGCCTGAAACCAATGACCCTGGGGCGACGTCACTTTTGGGCGACGTCGACCCGGGCTCAGGAACCGCAATGACCAAAGTCGACTTTTATATCCTGCCCAGCGCCGATCCTTCGGCGCGGCTGGACTTCGCCTGCAAGCTCACCGAAAAAGCCTGGCGCATGGGCCATCGCGTCTACCTGCATTGCAGCGATGCGGCCCAGCGTGACGATCTCGATGCGCGCCTGTGGGCATTCAAGGGTGAAAGCTTCGTGCCCCACGGCCCCGCTGAAAATGAGCCCGACAGCCTGATCGTGCTGGGCGTTGGCGATGACTGCGGTTCGCATCAGGACCTGCTGGTCAATCTCGACCTGAAAGTACCGGCCTTTGCCCAGCGTTTCGCCCGCGTGGCGGAAGTGGTGGTTGAAGATCCGGTCATACGCACGGCTGCGCGGGAGAGTTTCCGTTTCTACCGCGAACAGGGCTATCCTCTGCAAGATCACCGTTTACAGCGACTCTGAGCATTCCGATGGACACTCCAAAACCGCTGCAACAATCCGCGCACCTGCTGGACGACCTCGAGTCGATCCGCCAACTGCTCGGCGATGACAACCTGCAACCACCGCTGCTGACCGACACGGTCGAGGAAGGTGACCAGGAACAGATCCCGATGTTGTTCGACACCGTCCGCGAACCCGCGCCGGCCGTCGCACCAACGACCCTCAAACCTGCTGCCGAACCCGCGCCGAGCGCCAATCAGAACGCCGACGCCCTGCTCTACCTCGACAGCGAACTGCGCGCCGCTGCGCAATTGATCATGCAAGACGTGATCGACGACTTCGCGCCGCACATCGAAACCGAAATCAAACGCCGCCTCAGCGCGCGCATGGAACGGCTTCTCAGTCAGTACAACGACTGAGCCACACACTGCCCCCCCCCCTGTGGGAGCGAGCCTGCTCGCGAAGGCGGTGTAACAGTCACCCTTTAAGTCGACTGGCACAACGCTTTCGCGAGCAGGCTCGCTCCCA
Source organism: Pseudomonas sp. EB271-G4-1 (assembly GCF_058791355.1). NCBI lineage: Bacteria > Pseudomonadati > Pseudomonadota > Gammaproteobacteria > Pseudomonadales > Pseudomonadaceae > Pseudomonas > Pseudomonas sp. EB271-G4-1. The sequence goes on along the minus strand of NZ_JBYTEO010000033.1, from coordinate 3,074 downwards.
CATTCGCTCTGCGCCTGTCTGCACCTGCTCGCCCTATCCTTGATGCCCCGCTATACTCGTCGGCTTTTCCTGAATTAATGCCAATAGGGTCCCGCCGCGCATGGATAAGACCTACCAGCCGCACGCCATTGAAACTTCCTGGTACAACACCTGGGAGTCAGAGAATTACTTCGCCCCGCAAGGCGCGGGCGAGTCCTACACCATCATGATCCCGCCGCCGAACGTCACCGGCAGCCTGCACATGGGACACGGCTTCAACAACGCGATCATGGACGCCCTGATCCGTTTCCGCCGCATGCAGGGTCGCAACACCCTGTGGCAACCGGGTACCGACCACGCCGGTATCGCCACGCAAATGCTGGTGGAGCGTCAACTCGAAGCCCAGGGCCAGAATCGCCACGACCTGGGCCGCGACAAATTCCTCGAGAAAGTCTGGGAATGGAAGGATCAGTCCGGCGGCAATATCAGCCGTCAGATCCGTCGTCTCGGCTCGTCCGTGGACTGGAGCCGCGAGCGCTTCACCATGGACGACGGCCTCTCGGAAGCCGTGAAGGAAGCGTTCGTGCGCCTGCACGAAGATGGCCTGATCTACCGCGGCAAGCGCCTGGTCAACTGGGACACCAAGCTGCACACGGCGATTTCCGACCTTGAAGTGGAAAACCACGACGAAAAAGGTTTCCTGTGGAACCTGAAGTACCCGTTGGCCGATGGCGCCAAGACCGCTGAAGGCAACCCGTTCCTGATCGTCGCGACCACCCGCCCGGAAACCATGCTCGGCGACTCCGCCGTCGCGGTTAACCCGAACGATGAGCGCTACAAAGCCCTGATCGGTAAATTTGTCGAGCTGCCGCTGGTCGGCCGCCGCATCCCGATCATCGCCGACGATTACTGCGATCCTGAATTCGGCACCGGCTGCGTGAAAATCACCCCGGCCCACGATTTCAATGACTACGAAGTCGGCAAGCGCCACAACCTGCCGCTGCTGAACATCTTCGACAAGAACGCCCATGTCTTGCCAGCCGTCCAGGCGTTCAACCTCGATGGCACCTTGAACGAAACGATCGACGGCAAGATCCCGGCCGAGTATGCCGGCCTGGACCGTTTCGAAGCGCGCAAACAGATCGTTGCGGCGTTCGAGGCCGCGGGCCTGCTGGTCAGCGTCGACGATCACGCCCTGAAAGTACCGAAAGGCGACCGTTCCGGCACCATCATCGAGCCGTGGCTGACCGACCAGTGGTATGTGTCCACCAAGCCGTTGGCCGAACCTGCGATTGCCGCCGTCGAGGACGGTCGCATCCAGTTCGTGCCGAAACAGTACGAAAACATGTACTTCTCGTGGATGCGTGACATCCAGGACTGGTGCATCAGCCGTCAGCTGTGGTGGGGCCACCGGATTCCAGCCTGGTACGACGAGTCGGGCAAAGTCTACGTCGGTCGCGACGAAGCCGAAGTGCGCGCCAAGCACAACCTCGGCCCGGACGTCGCGCTGCAACAGGACAACGACGTACTCGACACCTGGTTCAGCTCGGGCCTGTGGACCTTCTCCACGCTCGGCTGGCCGGAACAGACCGAATTCCTGAAGAAATTCCACTCCACCGACGTCCTGGTCACCGGCTTCGACATTATTTTCTTCTGGGTTGCCCGGATGATCATGCTCACCATGCATTTGGTGAAGAACGAAGACGGCACACCGCAGGTGCCGTTCAAGACCGTGTACGTGCACGGCCTGGTGCGTGATGGCCAAGGCCAGAAGATGTCCAAGTCCAAGGGCAACGTCCTGGACCCACTGGACATCATCGACGGTATCGAGCTCGAAGAGCTGGTGCAGAAACGCACCTCCGGCATGATGCAGCCGAAACTGGCGAAGAAGATCGAGAAGCAGACCCGTGAAGAGTTCGCCGAGGGTATCGCCAGCTACGGCACCGACGCCCTGCGCTTCACCTTCTGCTCGCTGGCGTCCACCGGTCGCGACATCAAGTTCGACATGGGCCGCGTCGAAGGCTATCGCAACTTCTGCAACAAGATCTGGAACGCCGCGCGCTACGTGCTGGACAAGGGCGAAGACTGCGGCCAGAACGGCGAAGCCTACGAGCTCTCTCTGGCTGACCGCTGGATCATTTCGCAGCTGCAACGCACCGAAGCCGAAGTCACCCGCCAGCTCGACCAGTTCCGTTTCGACCTGGCCGCGCAAGCCTTGTACGAGTTCATCTGGAACCAGTATTGCGACTGGTACCTGGAACTGTCCAAGCCAGTGCTGTGGGACGAAAACGCCCCGGTCGAACGCCAGCGCGGCACCCGTCGCACCCTGGTTCGCGTGCTCGAAGTTGCCTTGCGCCTGGCGCACCCGTTCATGCCGTTCATCACCGAAGAAATCTGGCAGCGCGTCGCGCCGCTGGCCGGTATCGAAGGCAAGACGATCATGCTGCAACCTTGGCCAGTGGCCAATGAAGCGCGCATCGACCAGGCCGCCGAAGACGACATCGAATGGCTCAAGGGCCTGATGCTCGGCACGCGTAACATCCGTGGCGAGATGAACATCGGCCCGGGCAAACCGCTGCCGCTGTTCCTGAAGAACGTCAGTGCAGAAGACCAGCGTCGCCTGACCGAGAACGAAGCCCTGCTGAAGAAGCTGGCGCGCCTGGAGTCGATCACCGTGCTGGCTGCTGGCGAAGAAGCACCGCTGTCCGCCACTGCCCTGGTCGGTGAGATGGAAGTGCTGGTGCCAATGGCTGGCCTGATCGACAAAGGTGCCGAGCTTGCGCGCCTGGACAAGGAAATCCAGCGCCTGCAAGGCGAAGTGCAGCGCGTCGGTGGCAAGCTGTCCAACGCCGGGTTCGTTGACAAGGCTCCGGCCGAAGTCATCGACAAGGAACGCGCCAAACTGGCCGAAGCCGAACAGGCTCTGGGCAAGCTGGCCGAGCAGCATGCGCGGATTGCCAGTCTGTAACGGCAAATCGCAATGAAAAAGGGAGGCCCAAGTGGCCTCCCTTTTTTATGTCCACCGCAAATCCCCCTGTAGGAGCTGCCGCAGGCTGCGATCTTTTGATCTTGCTTTTAAAAAACAAGATCAAAAG
>NZ_JBYTEO010000032.1:0-81924 GCF_058791355.1 Pseudomonas sp. EB271-G4-1 | reverse complement strand
CTCCCACAGTAGATCGCCTTCCCCCTGTGGGAGCGAGCCTGCTCGCGAAGGGGCCCTCCGTTACAGCACAATACTCATGCCGTCATACGCCACTTCAACCTGGCGCCGCTCCAGCTCCGCCCGTTGCGGCGAATCTTCGTCGAGAATCGGGTTTGTGTTGTTGATGTGGATAAGCACCTTGCGCTGTTTGGGCAGTTGCTCCAGCACTTCAAGCATGCCGCCAGGCCCGTTCTGCGCCAGGTGGCCCATCTCCCGGCCGGTGCGGGTGCCGACACCACGGCGCTGCATTTCGTCGTCGTCCCACAGCGTGCCGTCCACCAACAGGCAGTCGCTGGCGGCCATGATTTCCAGCAGCGGCGCATCGACCTTGCCCAGCCCCGGCGCATAGAACAGCTTGCCACCGGTATTGAGGTCTTCGACGATCAGGCCGATATTGTCGCCTGGATGCGGGTCGAAGCGATGCGGCGAGTAGGGCGGCGCGGCGCTGCGCAGTGGCAGCGGGGTGAAGCGCAGGTTCGGGCAGGCCGGGATGCTGAAGCTCTGGTCGAGTTCGATGCGGTTCCAGCTCAGGCCGCCGTTCCAGTGGGTCAGCATGTTGAATAGCGGGAATCCGGTACTCAAGTCCTCATGGACCATGTCGGTGCACCAGACCTGGTGCGGGCAACCTTCGCGCAACATGAGCAGGCCGGTGGTGTGGTCGATCTGGCTGTCCATCAGGATGATCGCGCTGATCCCGGTATCGCGCAGTGCGCGCCCCGGTTGCATGGGCGCGAAGCTCTGGAGCTGGGCACGGATGTCCGGGGAGGTGTTGCACAGCACCCAATTCACGCCGTTATCGGAAATCGCGATGGACGATTGGGTGCGTGCCTTGGCCCGCAGGCTGCCATTGCGAAAACCTGCGCAGTTTTCGCAATTGCAGTTCCACTGAGGAAAACCGCCGCCGGCGGCGGAACCTAGGATCTGGACGAACATGGATGCTCCATCATTTCAACGCTGAAAATAAAACGCCTCGGGATAAACCGAGGCGTTGAACTACATTTCTGCCAGGGCAGAGATCAGCGGCTGGCGAAGTACATGGTGACTTCAAAGCCGATACGCAGGTCGGTGTAAGCTGGTTTGGTCCAGGCCATCAGTTGAACTCCTTCAGGTAAGGTTGGACAGCGCTATCTATATGTATAGTCCACCTCCGGTTAGAGATGTTCCAAATAGTTAGGCTGCTATGTTACTCAAAATTTCACAGGGATTGCCCATGAAACTTTGAAAAAGCTCCTTACAGTCTAGGCAATGATCATTTTATCGCTTGCCAAGGTGCGCCGGGTGCAGGGGTGTTCGCCAGGCAGCGCCAGCCACCGTCGGCCTGGATCAATCGCTCAACTGCGGCCAGTAGTGCGGCGCGATCGGTCAGGAGAATGGCCTGGGGCAACTGCATCAGATAATCCGACGGGCGGCCCGCCAGTTTGCCCTGCCAGAGCATTTCCGCGGCCTGGATTGTCGTCAGGGCGGCGCTGGAAAACTGATCTGCCAGGGCTTGGCGTTGGGCGATGAAGGCATTCTCGTCGAGTGCCTGCACCAACGCCGGCAATGCGCTGAGGAATTGTTCGATGTGCTGCACGAGCTCTGCAGCGACAACGTTCGGCGATTGCACTCCTAACAGCATCCCGGTCTGCCCGTGAATCTGGCGCAGGGCACTGAACACTGCGTAGCCCAACTGCAACTCTACCCGCAGGCGCTGATAGAAAGGCGTCTGACAGAGATGGGCGAGCAGACGCCAGGCGGCTTCGTCGGCCAGTTCATGGGTGGCGGTCGGACAGAACAGCAACAGTGCGTGTTCGCTGGAGTCGGTCTCTATAGTGCTCCACAAGTGCTGCGCATGAATTGACGGTGTGGGTGCCTGTTGCGTATCCGCAGTACCCGGCACGCGGCTCAACACCAGCCCCATGGCCGATTGAGTCTGGGTAGAAAAACCGCTCGCCAGGCCTGTCCAGCGAGCACTCGCCCACAGTTGTGCCAGGTTGTCCGATTCGGGCGTAGGCTCAAGGCAGTGATCGGGCAGCACCTTGAGTAGCTGTCGAATCGGCATCAACGCGGGGCGGGCTGGTGATTGCTGTGATAGTGCTGCCTCAGGTTGGGTCAGCAGGCTTAAAGCGTGTTCGAGGATGCTGGGCATCGGTGCTTGCAGGCCGGTCATTTTCAACAGCCATTGATTGCCCGATGCACCGAAGGAAAAGTCCACGCCGGCCTGACCTGCGTCTTCGCGCAACGCTTGCAGGTTGTCTTCCAGACGCGATTGAAGGCTGGCGCCGGGGGCCGCCTCAAGGCACCAGCGCAGATACACCGCGCCTTGCGCGGTGTTATCCGGCAGCGCCTGGCTGAATTGCATTGGCGAACGTTCGCGGCGGCTACGTGAGCGGTCTTGGGCAAAGGTACGCAGGCCCCGGTGGGCGCTGGTTTGTCCGCGAATCAAGCCGGCATTGGGTGCTGCTGCTTCGCTTTGCAGGAACGGATTGGGCGCGGGCAGTTGCCACGGGCCGGTGAAGTTATCCACAGCACCGATTATTTCCAGGATCGCCTTGAGGGCGGTCACTCCGACTTCGGATAACCCTGTCTCGCGCTCTTCGCTGTCCTGTCGGGCCAGTTGCAAGGCACTGCTGACACCTTGCTGGCGCTTGCGCAACGCCGCATATTCCTCGCGTAACCCGCGCCAATCCTGTCGGGCGAAAAAGCCCAGCCAGTCCTGCAATTGCTCGCCAATCCCGGTCGCCGGTGCATTGGCAGGCAGCGTGAACTCAATGTGCAACAGGGCTTGTCCAGCGAACTGATACAAGGAGCGTGCCTTGAGATGTTCAGCCCGGCCCTGTTTGCGCAGTTCGGCCAACAGCCCACCAGGTTTCGCGCAATTCAGCCAATGGCACAGAAAGTCCAGTGCTTCGGGCGATGAGTCGGGTAATGCTTCAAGGGCAAACAGCAGGTCCAGCCGGTGCTCGCCGGTCTGTTGATAACGGTTGTCTGCCCCAGCCATCAGCGGTGTAGGCGCTTGTTGCGCAACCTTCTCGCCCTTGGCAATGACGTTGCCGAATGCTTCGGCCAGCAGCCTCAACTCATCAAGGCTCTGGGGGCCGACAAGGCTCAAGGTCATTTGTCCGGTCTGGTAATAACGCTGGTAATAATCCTGCAGGGCCTGCTGGAATTCAGGTTGCGGCACCGCCAGGCTGTCGCGGTTGCCGGCATGAAAACCGCGCAACGGATGCGCGTCGCTAAGCCCGTCCAGCAGGGCCAGTTGCTGTTGCGCCGCGGCATCTTGCGACCAGGCGATGAATTCCGCGTGGAGCACTTCCCGTTCCCGGTGCTGGTCGTCCAGGTCCATCCGGGGATGGGCGAGCATGTCTGCCAGCCGCTCAAGACCCTCGGCAAACGCCTGGGTAGGCAGCTCGAAAAAGTAATCGGTGGTGCGCTCGCAGGTTTGCGCATTCACTTGGCCGCCATGGCGCTGGACGAAAGCCATCAGCCCTCGATCGGCGGCAAAGCGCTCGGTGCCGAGAAACATCAGGTGTTCAAGAAAGTGCGCCAGTCCAGGCCAGGCCAACGGCACATCATGGCTGCCGGCGGCAACTCGCAACGCCCCCGCGCAGCGCTTCAAATCCGGGGCATGACGCAGCGTCACCCGCAAGCCGTTGGCCAGGGTTTCAGTGTGGGGGCGAGGGTGATTCAGCGCAGGCATGAGCACTTCCAGAACAGAGAAGTGCCAATGCTAGCGGATAACGGTGGCTCAGCGCTTGTTCAGCGCGCCGTAAAGCTCGGGGCGGCGATCGTTCAGGTAGCGATTGGCGGCGCGCGAGTCGAGCATCAACTGACGATCCAGCTCCCCGACAATCAGTGCTTCATCGAGTCCCGCCTGGGCGATGCGGCTGCCGTCCGGTGCGGCGACGCTGCTTTGGCCGCAGTACTGGATATCGCCTTCGTGCCCGCAATAGTTGGCATAAGCCACGTAGCACTGATTTTCGTAGGCCCGGGCACGTACGGTGACATCAGCGATGAAGTCGAACGGGGTCATGTTGGCGGTCGGTACCAGGATCAGCTCGGCGCCAGCCAGGGCCAGGCGCCGGGTATTTTCCGGAAACTCGAGGTCGTAGCAGATCAGGAACCCGAGCTTCCAGCCGTTGAGTTCCACGATCGGGAAGTCGTCCGTGCCGGCGCTGAACATCGATCGGTCGAGGTCACCGAACAGGTGCGTCTTGCGGTAATTGCACAGACGCTCGCCATTGGCGTCGATCAATTGCACGGCGTTGTAGATCTGTCCGTCCCCGGTGCGTTCGGGATAGCCATACAAGATGGCGATCCCGGTGGCCTTGGCAATGCGCGCAATCTGTTGCGCCGATTCACCGTTGTACACTTCCGCCAACACACTGACGGCATCGACGCCGATGTTGTAGCCGGTCAGGAACATCTCCGGCAATACCAGCAAGTCGGCGCCCTTTGCTTCCAGTGCCAGCTGATGCAGGCGCTGAAGGTTGCCGGCGACATCCAGGGGCAACGGTGGACATTGGTAAAGGGCTACGCGCATTTCGGACTCCTCTTACTCGGGCAGGGCGATCGGACCGATCTCGTTGAACACATCTCCTGGACCCGGATTCTCGGCGTGAGTTGCACCGCCGAAGTGTTTCATGATGCCCCACACCGCATTGAGCGAGGTCTGCACTGCACCTTCAACCCAGGCCGGCGTCCATGAAACGTCGTCGCCGGCGATGAAAATTCCGCGCTGTTCGGCCGGCATGTCGTCCTGCATGAAGTGCGCGTACATGCGCTGGTTGTAGCGATAGTGGCCGGGCAGGGCGCCCTTGAAGGCACCGAGGAAGTGCGGGTCGGCTTCCCAGGACACGGTGATCGGATCGCCGATGATTCGCGCGGCGATGTCCACTTTCGGGTAGATCTTCTTCAGAGCATCCAACGCCAGTTTCACGCGTTTTTCCACCGGGTGAGGGAGCATTTTCAAGGCGTCGCTCATCCACGAATACGACAGGCATATCACCCCGGGCTTGTCGTCGCCGTTATCGAACAGGTAGGTGCCGCGGGTCAGGCGATCGGTGAGGGTCATGCTCATCAGGTCGCGACCGGTTTCCGGGTCTTTATCCTTCCAGAACGGGCGGTCGACCATCACGAAGGTTTTCGACGACTGCATGTAGCGGGTGCGGTCCAGGGCCATCCACATCTTTTGCGAGAACAGGGTTTCATCGCATTCGATCTGGGTGGTCAAAAGCCAGCTCTGGCAGGTGGTCAGCACCGCCGCGTATTCGCGGGTATCGCCGTTGTTGTCGGTGACCGCAAAGCGGCCGTCCGGCGCGTGGGCGATTTTCTTCACGCCGGAACGTGGCGCACCGCTGTGCAATGACTTGAGGCTGGTACCTTGCGGCCAGTGCACGCAGCGCTCCGGGACATGGCGCCAGATGCCCTGTGGCACTTGTTCCACGCCACCGACCACCAGATGCTGGTGATCGTCGCAGTTGGTCATCACCACGCGGAAGATTTCCAGCATCGAGTTGGGGAAGTCAGAGTCCCAGCCACCGGTACCGAAACCAACCTGGCCGAACACTTCGCGGTGATGGAACGACAGTTTGGCGAAGGCTTTGGAGGTGGCAACGAAATCGTAGAAAGTGCGGTCGTCCCACAGTGGCACGAGGGTGTTCCACAGCTCCTTGAGTCGCGGGACGTCGCGGTCGCGGATGGCCTGCTGGATATCGGAGAACTGCGAGCCCGCTTCCAGGGCGTCGGCCCAGGCGTCGGCGACTTCCTGGAACAGGGCAGGAAGATCCGCCAGTTTCTGTGCGTAATGGGTCTTGCCTTCCAGATCGATGACAGTACTGCCTGAGGCTGGTGTCAGCGGGTTGGGGAAGGGTTTGGTTTCAAGATTCAGCTTGTCGACGTAGTGATAGAACGCAGTGGATGACACTGGAAAACGCATGCCACCCAGTTCCGCGACGATGCCGTCGGTGCCATTGAATGCTTGGGAGCGCAGGCGGCCACCCAGCTTCGAGGCCTCATAGACCACCGGCTTGAGGCCGAGCTTCATCAGTTCGTACGCGGCTACCAGCCCGGCGATACCGGCACCGACGATCGCCACTTCGGCACCGTGATGGTGTTCGGGAATGCTGCCCAGGCCAGCCGGGTGTTCGATCCAGTCGTCGAAGGCGAAAGGAAAGTCCGGACCGAAAATGGTGACTGGTTTTTTACCGTCTGCAGGATGGCGATTGTTCTTGTTCATGGCTGACCTTGCTGTCGACCCGACGCGGAGTGCGCATCTGAGTATAGGAAAAGATGCCAGCCATTCTAGAGAGCGTAGAACACGTTAATAAGACGCAAAGTGTCGTCGTTTTGCCAGATTACTGATCAGTATGACGATGGTTCTGTGCATACTGTCCACCGCAGCTCCCACATTGGATAGTTTTCAAACCGGCTGCCCCCGATCGATCTTGCTGCTCAAGATGATCGACGTCGTTGTCTTTTCCACCCCATCGACACTGCCAATCTGATCCAGCAGTTGGTCCAGCTGCTCTGGCGAATCGCTGCGCAACCAAGCGACATAATCAAATTCGCCACTTACCGCACACAGCTGCTGCACCTGGCCCATCGCACTCAAGCGCCGCAACACTTCCTTGCCGGAGCGAGGCTGTACGGTAATCCCCACATACGCCTGCAACCCACCATCCACCACGCGCTGGCCAAGCCGTACGCCATAACCGGTAATGACCTTGGCCTTTTCCAGCCGAGCCAGGCGCGAGGTGACGGTGGTCCGGGCGATGCCCAATTGCCGGGCGAGCATGGCCACGCTCTCGCGGGCGTTGATCTGCAGGGCGGCAATCAGCTGACGGTCGATTTCGTCGAGAACGGGCGGGCGAGTGTCAGGCAAGGGCGGTCTCCAGCGGCATGGAATCAATGTCCAGGCATGTTACAGGCACATCCCGCGCAGCGCTCGCGACGGATATCTGGACTAGCCTCAATACCGTTCATGACATTTGTGCCTGCGACAAATTGCCATAAGTAACTAGGTAGTACACTATTCCGCCCTTGTCACAAATGGGGAAAAATTCCGACATGAATAATTCTGGGGCTGCCGGCGGCAGCAAATGGCTGCTGACGGGGCTGGGTGTCCTGATTGCACTGATCGGACTCGGTTTGGCTGGTGGCGGCGGGTATCTGATCACCCTCGGTGGCAGCTGGTATTTCCTGCTGATGGGCCTGGCGATGCTGGTCTCGGGGCTGATGATTGCCCGGCGTAGACCGCTGGGGGCGTGGCTTTATGGCCTGGCGCTGATCCTCACGGCCGTTTGGGCCGTGTGGGATGCCGGTCTCGAATATTGGCCATTGGTCTCGCGCGTGCTGACCTTTGCCGTCATCGGCCTGGTCGTCGCATTGATTTATCCGGCGCTGGTGCGCGCTTCCGGCGCAACCGCAGGTCGAGGCGCCTATGGCCTGGCCGGGCTGCTGGGTGTCGGTGTCGTCGCGACGCTGGCCTACATGTTCGTACCGACCCCGGTGGTCAAGGCCACCACTGAACCGGCCGTCACGCCGGTGGTACCAGGTACCGAACAGAAGGACTGGGCGCACTGGGGCAATACCACCGCCGGCAACCGCTTCGCCGCGCTGGACCAGATCAACAAAGGCAACATCGACAAATTGCAGGTGGCCTGGACCTTCCGCACCGGCGATATCCCGCAAAGTACCGGCGCCGGTGCCGAAGACCAGAACACTCCGTTGCAGATCGGTGACACGGTCTACACCTGCACCGCGTACGGCAAGGTTTTCGCCCTGGACGCCGACACTGGCGCCCAGCGCTGGAAGTTCGACCCGCAAGGCACCGCGCCCAACTGGCAGCGTTGCCGTGGCCTGGGTTACTTCGATGCTGGCGCTGCGCCTGTAGCCGAGCAGCCAAGCGCTTGTACGAAACGTCTGTTCCTGCCGACCGGCGATGCTCGCCTGATCGCCATCAATGCCGAAACCGGCAAGCCGTGCGAAGAGTTCGGCAACCAGGGCACCGTCGACCTGACCACCGACATGGGTGAAGTCAAACCGGGTTACTACCAGCAGACCTCGACCCCGTTGGTCGCAGGGGAGGTGGTGATCGTCGGTGGCCGTGTCGCCGATAATTACTCCACTGGCGAGCCGCCAGGTGTGGTCCGTGCCTACGACGTGCGCAGCGGCGAGTTGGTGTGGGCGTGGGATCCGGGAAACCCGAACACCACCAAACGCCCACCGGCCGGCGAGACCTACACCCGGGGTACGCCGAACGTCTGGTCGGCGATGTCCTATGACGCCAAGCTCGGTCTTGTCTACCTGCCAACCGGCAACGCGACACCGGACTTCTTCGGCGGCCAGCGGACCGACATGGACAACAAATGGAACTCGTCCATCGTTGCCCTCGATGTGAAAACCGGTCAGGTGCGCTGGCACTTCCAGACCACCCACAACGATCTGTGGGACTTCGACCTGCCTGCACAGCCGCTGTTGTATGACGTGCCGGACGACAAGGGCGGCACCCAGCCGGCCTTGGCGCAAGTGACCAAGCAGGGGGAGATTTTCCTGCTCAACCGCGAAACCGGCGTGCCAATAGCGCGGGTCGAAGAGCGTCCAGTGCCGCAGGGCAATGTGCCTGGCGAACGCTACTCGCCGACCCAGCCGTTCTCGGTGGACATGCCGTCAATCGGCAACAAGACCCTGACCGAGTCCGACATGTGGGGAGCCACTCCGTTTGACCAGTTGATGTGCCGCATCCAGTTCAAAGGCATGCGTCATGAAGGCGTCTACACCCCGCCAGGCATGGATCGCGCCCTGCAATTCCCGGGCTCGCTGGGCGGGATGAACTGGGGCAGCGTCTCGGTCGACCCGAACACGAACTACATGTTCGTCAACGACATGCGCCTGGGCCTGGCCAACTACATGATCCCGCGCGACAAGATCAAAGCCGGGGCCAGTGGCATCGAAATGGGCGTGGTACCCCAGGAAGGCACGCCGTTCGGCGCCATGCGTGAGCGTTTCCTTTCGGCGGTCGGTATTCCGTGCCAGAAACCACCGTTCGGCACCATGTCCGCCATCGACCTCAAGACCCACAAACTGATGTGGCAGGTACCGGTCGGCACCGTACAGGACACCGGCCCACTGGGCATCCGCATGCACCTGCCGATCCCGATCGGCATGCCGACCCTGGGCGCCTCGCTCGCCACCCAGTCGGGCCTGCTGTTCTTCGCCGGCACCCAGGACTTCTACCTGCGCGCCTTCGATACCGGCAACGGCAAGGAAATCTGGAAGGCGCGGTTGCCGGTGGGCAGCCAGTCCGGCCCGATGACCTATGTCTCGCCGAAAACGGGCAAGCAGTACATCCTGCTCACCGTTGGCGGTGCACGTCAGTCGCCGGACCGTGGTGATTATGTGATTGCCTATGCATTGCCATAGGTAACGTGTCCATTCTCACAAACCGTAGGAGCGAGGCTTGCCCGCGAAGAACGATAACTCGGCAATTCAGGCAAGCTGACTGAACCCGCCCACGAAAAAGCCGCGCAATGTCGCGGCTTTTTCGTGGGTGCTAATTGGGAGGGAAAAAAGCAACGCCATTTCAGGTCGTGTCTGACATACACGGCGGGGTCCACTTGCCTATCATTGATTTTTCCGTGGCGCTGGATCGCGGAGAGGTTTGTGAAGGTGCCAAGGGGCTGCTGGAGAACATCTGGCGAACGGTGGTTCGATTCGGGTTTTGATGATTGACCCTGGACCCCCATTGGGTCTGTGATGTATGACAAATCGTAAAGGAACGCTCAATTGAGGCCGTGGCGCGAGGGGACAGGTCATGACGAAGAAGTTGCCGCCCGCTGTAAGGGATCACGCCTGGCAGATCGCACATCACGAAATGGGCCACTACGTCGTGGCCCGTGCCTTGGGTTTTGCCACGGGCAGCGTGAACCTGACGGTGACCATGGACTTGCGGCACCAAGGCGGGGCGTCCATCAGCCTGGTGCGGTCCATTCCGTCGATAGACGCCATGAAGCAACATCTGGAGGCCCGGATGATGGTCCTCCTGGCTGGCGCGATGGCGCAGACCCTGCCTTTAAAAAAATCAGCCGGGCAGCGCGTCGACAGGTTGAAAGCGACAGCCATCCTTAAAGGCGAGCAGGGCGCACATCAGGATTACGCAAAGATCCGGGAGTTGCAGCACCTGTTGCGCAATATCCTCTACCCCGAGACCGATCCGGCTTCATCCGAGCGTATAACGGCTGAGCTTAAAATGCTGACGGATCGCGTGTGGCAGCGAACTCAAGACATCGTGGAAGAACTGTCTGGGATCATTGCCGAATTGGCAGCGGTCTTGGTTGACGGCATGGTTATCGTGGAGCAGTGGGGACGGGCGGCGGATACGTATGAGGTTGTGTACACCGGGCCAACGTTGGAGCGGCTGCGGGCAGTGCAAGCCATTCCGTCAATGACAATTGGAGGCCCCGAAAGGTCGGAGCGTGTATTTAATAGATGAGCCGCCGATAGTCCTTGAAGTTCGTCGCCGCTCAATCGGACCCTTCAGAAACGCAAAAGCCGCGCATTGCGCGGCTTTCTTGTTTGGTGGGCCCACACGGACTTGAACCGTGGACCAAAGGATTATGAGTCCTGCAAAGTGGCTATCCCAAAATACCCCGAAACGTTGATAGAATATGGCTTAATGCCCAGTATTAACAGGGCGTTGCCATTCGTCTTTGTTGATCTATTTACCGATCTATCCTGGCTGGATGCTTACAAAGTGCTTACAAAGATTCGGGGGTGTTATGGGGCAGAAGAAGCGATTCGGGCTGACGGTGAAGCGTATCAATGACCTGATGCCGCCAGCCGCTGTCGGTGGTCAGGATTTCTACTGGAGCGCCGATCAGGCTGGGTTGGCTGTCCGCGTGACTGCGGGCAAGAAGGCGTTCATCTGGCAAGGCCGCTACTTGGGTAAGGTTGTTCGGATCACCATTGGTGATTGGCCGGGTAAGAGCATCGGCGATGCCGAGAAGGTCGCGCGCACGTTCCAGGCCGAGCTGGATCAAGGTCGCGATCCCCGGCAAATGAAGAAAGACAACGAGGCCGCTGCCGCTGCTGCGGTTGAGCATGCCCGCCTGGAGATTGTCACGCTGGCCGATGGTTGGGTCGACTACCTTGCCGACCGTCGTTCGCACTGGGGCGATGCTCATTACCAAGACCATGTGAATCTGGCCAAGGCCGGTGGCGAAAAGCGCAAGCGCGGTGCCGGTGAAACGGTCGCCGGTCCGTTACATTCTCTGATGGGGCTGCCGTTGTCGGCGCTGAGTGGCGAGGCGCTGGAGCGTTGGGCAGCACAGGAAGGCGCAACAAGGCCAACTAGAGCAAGGCTGGCCATGCGTTGCCTCAAGGCATTCCTGCGCTGGGCCGCTGATGAGCCAAAGTATCGGGCCGTGGTGGCTGGCGATCAGGCCATCACCAAGCGCGCCAAGGATCGTTTGGGGCGTGCCGAGGCAAAGCAGGGCTGCCTGCTGAAGGAGCAACTACCAGCATGGTTTGCTGCCGTGCGTGGCATCGACAACCCCGTTATCAGTGCCTACCTACAAACGCTGCTGCTCGTTGGTTCGCGCCCAGGCGAACTGCTGGCCTTGAAGTGGTCGGACATTGATTGGAAGTGGCACAGCCTGACCATCCGCGACAAGGATGCCAGCAAGGGTGGCCGTGACGGCACCCGGACAATTCCGATGACGCCCTATGTCGAACGCCTGCTAAGTGATCTGCCACGGCGTAATCAATGGGTATTCTCAAGCCCTGCCAGCGCGACCGGGCGCATATCCGAAGCCAATCACGCGCTCGACCGAGCCTGTGCTGTTGCCGGTGTGTCGGTGACACCGCATGACCTGCGCCGTTCGTTTGTGAGCCTGTCTGAGTGGCTTGAATTGCCGTCAGGAGTCATTGCGCAGATCGGTGGCCACAAGCCAAGTGCAACCCAAGAACGGCATTACAAGGTGCGCCCGTTGGACCTGCTGCGCCTTCATCATGAGCGTTTCGAAGCGTGGATGTTGGAGCAGGCAGGGCTGCCCGTCTCGATCAGTGATGGCCAGCGCATGAGGGTTGTGCAATGACTAACGAAGAACAAACCATCGTGATGATGGTACGGCAGGAAGATGATTTAGTCGGTGTCGAGTTGCCGTTGTCACTTAGGAGTGAAGGAAAGTTAGATGAACGCTATTTGCCTTCGTGGTCAATCGAGGGTTTGTCGGTGTTGTATGAGTCGGTCTGTGAGCAATTGCTCGGCGGTGAGGTTGTTAACCAGGAAGACAGCGTAGGTATGCAGGCGCTAATGGATACGCTGATTTTTTCGAAGGACGGGGAGAAATTGCTGAAAGCGCTTCGGGCGTATCGAAGTTGGCAAGGTAAGTCTATCGATCGGATCTTCAAGGACGAAGCAGTGATGCAAAAGTTAGCCAGTGCAGGTCCTAATGACAAAAATTTGGCCAGTCTTCAGCGACAAGGCAGACGAATCAAGCAGGGCTTGAAGGAAAAATCATAACGGCCCATAACCCAGGGTACTTGTCAAACAGGTAGCGGACACATACCCCAGGGTACTTGTCCGCTACCTTGTGGACCTGAATGTTTTGGTGCGGATAATGATGAACCCGAGAGCCGGACAAACCGGCTAGCCATCGGGAGCAGCATATGGACACCTTTCAAACCTTGGATGCAATCGACCGTCCAACGTTGACAACGGCCGAAGCCGCGCACTTCCTCAACCGCAAACAGCAAACCCTGCGTAACTGGGCCATTCGCAATGATGGGCCGGTGAAGTGTGTTCGCATTGGTGGCCGTCTTGCTTGGCCAACTGCTGAAATTCGCGCACTGCTGGACATAGCTCGCCCATCTAAATCAGCCGCATAAAAAAGCCGGACGTAGGCGCGTCCGGTTATGCCGATCACTGAGTAACGCAGTGGCAGGCAGGCTGATTGTCGCACTCGGTCTGGCCTTCGATAAAAAATCGAGGGTTGCCATTATGAATTTCAAAGACGCTTTAGAGGCTCATTACGGGCCGCTGGATTGGGTGCCGGTGCCTGATGGTCAGATTCATTGGCTTCACATTCCCGGCGACCCGCCAGGTTATGACAGTGGATGGTATTTTTTCGATGGTGCGCATGGTTGCTGGGGTTCGCTACGCCCTGGCGGCTCTGGTGTTTGGCATAGCTCCAGCCATTGTCACGGGAAGGGCTGAGCTATGGCGCGTGCTCGCAACATTAAGCCCGGTTTCTTCAAGAACGAGATGTTGGCCGAACTTGCGGCCTTTGACCGTCTACTTTTCATCGGTCTGTGGTGTCTTGCCGACCGCGAGGGGCGCATCGAGGACCGGCCAAAGCGGATCAAGATGGAACTGTTTCCCTGTGATGACTACCCAGTTGAGCAGGGGCTTGCGGCGCTGGTGCAGGCGGGATTTATCGAGCGATTTACCGTCGCCGGTTGGGCAATCATTGAGGTGTTGAACTTCGCCAAACATCAGAGCCCACATGGCACTGAAAAGGACGGCGCGCTGCCAGACAGGCATGGTGAATTAACTGTCCATGAACGCAAAAAGAACGGTTGCGTCACGGGGAAGAAGCGGAAGGTCCACGTTAATCCACCGTTAGATAACGTTAATCCACCTTTAGATAACGCCCTGATTCACTGATTCACCGATTCACCGATTCACTGATTCACTGATTCACTGATTCACTGATTCACTGATTCCTGATTTAGCCCTCGCCCCCGCTCTTGCTCTCGCTCTGCCTGATGATCGAAAGATCATTGACTTTGATCTTAGCCCGAGTGGGGCCCCGCTTGCGGGGTCGAGGGCTTGGGGAGAAGCATCAAGTCCTGACATGCCTGGTTGATCTGCTGTCAACGACGACCGGGGGGGGGGGCCGTGAACTTTGGGGGTGTGTATGACAGCTTGCTCTGAATGGGCTAGGACGGTGATTGGGGATCTTCTGGATGGATTCGACAGTGATCCTGTGGCAGTGGTGGTCGGCCTGATGGCGCTCGGTTACGGCCAGCCGGTGCCGGTACTGCTGCTAGCGTACTGGTCTGATTTCGACTTGCAGGCCGGTGTCTGGCGGGTCGGAGACGAGGCGATGCCGCTGACAGCGCCTTTCGTGGTGCTGCTTAAGCGATATCGACGCTGCTCTGCTGGTCAGGGTGATCGCTTGTTCGTGGGACGTAGGGGCGGATCACTGGGCAAGGCTGAGGCTAACGCCAGGGTTCGCGAGGTGCTGCGCGAGTTCTTCAATCTAGGAACCCTACACGCAATGGTCATGCGCCTGTGTCCTGAGCTGGGTGCGGCTGAATGGCGAGCGGAGCGCTTGTGCGAGTACGCCAGTCGGGGCGCAACGGCTGAGCAGGTAGAGGCGTTGAGGCGTGAGTTTAACGGTCGCTTGTGCTGTCTGCTGGAAGGTTGGCACGGTGTCCTGTGTGTGGCGGAAGTGATGTTGGCGCGTGGCTTTACCTGCTGATCGAAGGCTTCGACATGGAGATCGATGGCGACTTCGTCGTGGTGATCGAGATCGATCTGGTGGTCATTCTCTGCGGAGGTGTGCGATGGGTGAGACGCGGTATATCGAATTCAGTGATGCGGCGATCAGGGCTGAGGCTAAAGATGAATACGTCCGCGACCTTCGTGACCAGCGCTACCCGGATTTGAGGTTTCGTTTTCTCAAAGATCGGCGCCGGGGTGTGTGGTACACGGTGCATGCAGGCAAGTGGCAGAAGGCGGCGGAGTGGCCGAGCTGCGGCTGCAAGGAGATGGAGGCGCGGATGTCGTCGCTGATGTTACTGCGGGCTGGCGGTGTTCAACCTGACGCCAGGCTGCGCGCTCTGTATACGGTGGCTGACGTGGTGTCGTGGTATCTGGAGCGACATTTGAACACGGCCACGGTATCGAAGGCGCGCAAGGCCAGTTGCCGGTCGCTTGCCAAGAATTGGCTTCTCCCACGGCTGGTGGGTATGCCGGTGGATCAGTTGAACGCGGCCACACTTGATCAGCTATTGATTCAACCGATGCAAGAGTTGGTAGCCCCGGCCACGGTGTGCAATGCCTATCGGGTATTGAACGCGGCGTTTCGCACATCCAAGCGTCTGGGGCTGCTGAACGCCAATCCACTGGCTGACGTCCGGTTCACGGATTTCGGGTTGGGCCGCATAAGGCCGAAGGGGGCACGGTTGTTTCCGCGTGACGTTGGTCGGGTGATGGATCTGCTGGCACAGCGCCTGCTGAAGTCACCAGGGCCTTGTCTGTTGGCGCTGTTGATGCTCTGTCACGGTACGCGGGTCGGCGAGACGCGGCAGGCGCGCTGGGACCATTTTGATTTGGATGCTGGCTGGTGGGTCATTCCGGCTGAGCTGACCAAGACGCGAACGCGGCTTGAGCTGCCGCTGACACCGACTGTGGTGGCTGTGCTGCGTTGGTACAAGGATCGGCAATCCAGCAAGCCGAGCGTATATCTGTTTCCAGGTGGTCACGGTCACGCGGTGACGGGGCCGGGGGCATCGTTGGCGATTGCTGGTCTGAGCGCGGGTGACTGGTCAAGCCACGACCTGCGCAAACTCGCACGGGCCGGATGGCAGCATCTGAATGTCAATTATGTAATTGCCGAGCAGTTGCTGAACCATGCGATGCCGGGGCTGACCGAAACCTATGTGCAGGGTGATCTGTCGGTGCTGAAGCGGCAGGCGCTGGAGCACTGGCATGGTGTTGGTGTGGCAGGCGTTGAGGGTTTGGATTTGGCACGGCGCTTCAACTTGTTTTTTGATTCGCTCTAATTTTCCTGAGACTGCTGAAGCGTGTGCTAGATGGTCTGCGCGCCTGTAGCTGTGTTTGCCCGGTCAAAGTGCGTATTTTTATGGGTAAAACGGGGCCGTTGGAAAAAAGAATAGCTACGAGATGTTTTCGGGGTAAGGCGTGAAAGCTGCAATTTAGAGGGGGTGCGGGGTGTTGGCTGGATTTAGCTTATCAGTCTGAGGTGTTCGAATGTCATATCCACTGTGACGCGCTCTAGTGCGGGCCTTTGCGGGCAGTGTGGGGAACTGGCAGGTATGTGATCGGTAACAGTGGGTATGAGCGGGGTGCGTTTAAAAAATTTAGCAGATCACATAACGCCAGATAAATCAGTGGGTTGCAAAGGGATTAAAGGGAGAAAGTCGGGGGGGGAGGTACCTGCAAAGTTCTGGAGCATCGGTGCAGCAAGTTGCTTTCGAACTGGTGCTGACGGTCATTGGTCGGGTCGGCAGGCGCGGCAATTTTTAATGGTGATCCAGGTCAAGCAAGTCATCGTGGCAGCCATCAAAATGTAGAGGCTGGGTCCGTCGATCCGGAACCTATAAGCGATGTGGAGTCGATATGCACAAAATTATGCCGTTACTGTTGGCGCTGATATCGACGACAGGCTGCGCCGAGCTTGTTGATGCCCGTCGTGATTATTTGCAATGGGTCGACTCTCTCGATCTGCCGCGACAAACAACACCTGTGCAGCAGCAACAAGTAGCGCCTATGCAGCAGCAAATGCAGATGCAGCAGTATGGCCAGCCGGTATACCGCGCACAGGATTGCATCGGCGCGGTGGTCAATGGTGTGTGTCATGGCAGCACTGGCGCAGCTCAACCCCAAGCGACCTGTTATGGCCAGTTGCTCAACGGCCAATGCACTGGGCCGCAGTTCTAATTTGATCACTCAAGACCATTTGGTATGGTCGCTCAGGCGAGCTTTATTTATTCCCATTGCTGTCGTTCGCATCTGCAGGTCAAAGCGAGCTGATGTTCTCCAGGCTTAGCAGTCCTCAGAGTGCGGTTTAAATACCACTGGGGAAGCGGCCCTATGCGCCTCACTTGGGAGCCACTTTGCGGAACTTAGCAATGGCATATCCCTCGGGCACGGGTTTGTATGGGTCATCCTCATGTGGCCAGCGTTTTTCGCGACTTTGGAAAGCCCGAAAGTTGGCAATATCTAGTTCGACGACCACCACATGCTCATTTTGCCCGCCGCGGAGTCTGCAGGCATCGCGCATGTATTCTTTCTTGGCGGGGCTTCTTACCCGGCTGTCGCCATACCGCCTATTGTTCACAAGGGCGATGTGCGCATGAACATCTAGGCTCGCCGACTCGACCAAAGCGGCAAACGTCTCAAGATCCTGATTCCAGGAAAGTACCATCATGCAATCCACATTGCCCTGGAACTGCTGACGATGCGCAATGTTCTGCAGTTCGGAGCAGACCAGTACACCAAAGCAAAAACCGCTGTGGTTGTACACGGGCTTGCGTTCGCCGGCCAAGTGCGCCGGCCATTGCAGTCCAAACAAACGTAACAAGGTTTCCTCCTCACCCGCAGCGGGCAGGGACTTCGCTTGTCGAATCTGCACAGAAGACTGGAACCCAAGGCGATCATCAGAAAGCACCAGCACCGCCTCGCTGTGGACATCTGGAGGAGCGCCCCGGTGATAATCGAGCCCGGCGATCAGGCTGATTCCGGCATCCTGGAGCAACCGGGATACGGTATCGATCCAGCGCTCAGGCAAGGCCAATTCAGGCAACAGCAAGTGTGTTGGTCGTGGATAAGCGTCAATGGCTTGATTGACCAGCCGTTCGATGCGCTGGTAACGGCCACGAGACAGGTCGGGCCGGCCACTCGCCCCTGCGCTGAAGCTATCGTCGGTGGTCAGCAGACTGCTGATACCCAAACTCACTTTTGATGTTGCTTTTTTCACCCCAATTCGTGCGATGCGAGGTGCACCTGGGACTTCTCCATCCGCACCCCCATCTTGAGCATTGGGTTCGTGGTCGGACTGAACCAACGAACCCCACACCCATACCCCCCGCACCGCCCGGACATATCTTGCCCACGCTCGTGCCGGCGCTTTGCTCAGCCCGTCGAAGACGCACTCATCCGGCAGGAACAATGACACTTCCTGCGTGGTGTAGGGTCGGGTGGGCAGCAGATAAGGCAACAGCGATGGCGCCAAGGCATCGCCTGTCGTATTAATACAACGCGAAGAAACACGCGGGGCGCCAGTGCCGTTGCCCGCATTGATCGACTTGTCCAGGAATTCGCGCAGGTCAGCTTCGTGCGGATAAAGACGGTGCAGGAGCTGCTCTTGTTGAATAGCAGGGCGCTGACGTTTCGCGTGGTGGCGTAAATGATCTTTGTAGGAGGTTTTCGCCCAGTCGGTTTCACGCAGCATGAGTGCCTGCATGGCAATGGCCTCAACGTCATTTCCAAGGCCGACCAGCTCGCAGACAGCAAGTGCGGTGTCGCCGAGCGGCCGCACTTCGCCCTTACTGTGACTCCAACGCAGCGCTCGAAGAACGGCATCTAGCGCCAAGTCCAACGTTGTCTGCCGAAGGTTCTTCCACAGATTTCTCGTATTCTTGTTGGCTTCAGCCCCGTTTACCTTGACCACCATGGTCTCTGTTTTGGCTTCCAGCGCGCTGAGGGCGCCTATGGTTGACTCAATCAATCGCCGCGCATCTGGCCAGTCCATGAGCGCAACGGCCAGAGAAAGCAAGCGTGGTAGATAGTCCAAGTGGTCAAGGATTTTGTCGGGACGCAGGATATGGTTATGTGCAAACGCATAGAACTGTTTGCGCTCCTGTTGCCAATCGTCTTCTCGCAGATCGCGGGCCAGGGTTTCGACCGCCCGTAGTTGCACAGACCAACCCAGTCGACGCACGGACAAGCCGTCTGCCCGTCGCAAAGTATCGGCCTCTTCGGCTGCGTGGCCAGCAGCCGTAAGTACCTTGGCAGAGGCCATTGACTCCAGGCGATCCGGTGACGGCATCAGTCTGCGCTCGCTGGAAACACTGCGAATTTGCGACTCGATATTGCTCAGCAAGTCGATACCACCTTGCCCCTGCAGGAAAAAGGACTTCTGCTTACTTTGTTGCAGTAGCAACTTGGTCTTGCCCTGAAACCCTCCGGGCAGGCTCAAGAAGATCTCGCCGTTCTCGATCGCAGGGGGGGGCGGAAAGCACCGTGTGCGTGCAGCAAAGTAAGCCATCAAATTCTCGGCGGACACCAGATCGCCGGGGTCGCGCAGTACCAGAAACAGGTCATCCACATAACGTCCGTAATATACCGGCGTCAGGCCGTGTTCGATGTCTCGGTCCAGGCCAACCAACAGGGCGTTGGCTACCACACGCGAGATGGACAAGCCAATGGGCAGGCCACCCACCGTGACCTCTCGTTTGCTGCAACCCAGCGCGTGCATCTGGGTCGCGACACTTTTGGACCACTGCACCAGCAGGGCAGTGAACGCCTTGGTGAAGTCGAGCTCCCATTCCGACAGCTCAATGCCACACTCAGCAAGGAAGCGGCTATCGGCCACAAAGGAAGGATCCACCCGATGGTAATAGCTGGTCAGGTCCATCGAAACGGCAACCACCGAGTTGCCCGCTTCCAGCTCGGTGCGCAAAGCCTTCAGGCCCCGACTGCGCCAATCCTTGTAAGGGTCGAAGTAAGGCTGGAAGGAGCCGACCGCTTCCAGGTGGTACTTCCCCACGCTGCCTTTGGGGCTGCCCGGCTCTGGTCGATAACGGCGAAGACGTGAACCGTAGGCTGATTTTGACAGAACCGCGTCAAACTTGTGACCGACCAGGTTAATCCACAGCGCCGACAAGACATGCATTTCGACTGGAAAATCGCCAACCAACCGAAACTCTGGCGTCAGCTTATGAGAGGCACACAAGCGATCAAAAGCACGGGTAGGATCAGAGAAAAAGCCGTGGCCGTCAGGTGCGGCGCCCTTCTTCGGCGGCTTTGAAGCCGTACTCAGTTTCTTGGCTACTACCCGAGTTTGCCCAAGGTGCTGTATCAGAAGCTCAGCCGTCTGCTCGGCTTGCAGGCAGACGAGCAAGGAGGTCAGTTTACATGCCAAGTCCTGCTCAAACTCGGCAAACTGGCTGGCAATGCAGATGGAGCGCTCAAAAAAGCAATCAGCCTTGGCTTTCCTGAACGCAAAAAACAGATCCTCTAGAGTCACATCCTGCCAAGAACCGATTGCCTTCCGTGTCATTGTGTTTGGTCCTTATCTTGTTATGTTCAGTGCGATGTTGTGATCAATTTCAATCCAGCTTGCATGCTGGCAGGGATTAGACCGCTTTTTGATCGCCTCGCGCCAGATTGAGATGTCTTCGAGGCTCGGAGGTGGGGGGTGAGTACCTTGCCCGCAATCTGCTCGGGTGAACAGCGAAGTCTTAGGAGCATGCCTGCTTGAAGCTCTACCTTCTAACCTATTCCCCGATTTCAATGCTACGCCAAAGGTATAGAGTCCTTTGCCCGAAGCAGCCATTCCGGACAGCTGCTAGAGTCGAGGCATCGTATTCAACGCGAGAGATGTACGAATGAAAGTCGGCGATTCAGTACGTAAGGCGCTTCTTGATTGGGACTTGGGCGAAGTCGAAGCAGCAATGATTCATGCTTGCAATGCAGTGAATGGCACTGCGAAGAAAGCCTATCCAACATTAGGAGATGCTGCTGCTTTCACCCGATTGCTGAGAGCTAACTACGCAGTTCTCGGCCCAATGGGAGCTCCCGGGGTAGACTTGGTCAATACCCGTTTTCCAGTTGTTGTAAAAAATCCGAAAGCACCCGGCGGAAAACCTGATTTGGCTGATGTTGTGTATGGAATTCATCGGTGCAGTCACGGGCACGGGGATGAACTACCGGAGGGATTTGAGCTCGTCCCCAACGCAGCAGGCCCAGCACAAGTTACTCGGATGGAGATCAAGCGCGGGATGGTTCGGTTAAGCGATCGAATTATTTTCGGTCTTCTAGCAGTAGCAGTTTTATCTCCCATCAACTCAAAGCAGTCAGTCCCCGCTGGCTACTGGCTCAAATTCGGTAATCAGCCTGCGCTTGAAATCAATGAGTGGTGGGGGCGGGTCGAGGACTTCGCAGCGATAGTAGCGCTTGAACCGTTACCGCTAGTGACGCTCGACTTTTCGACCTGGGAAAGCAATTAGTCCACCCACACGGCCCACGGAAGAATAGATCGCAGATCGTTCCTACAAAGCTCCGGGGCCTCAATCACATCGTGAAAGTCTAAGTCCGTAATGTGCTGTAATGCATTAGTAGCCGACCGACGATAATTTACTAGAGCGGGGATCAGCAAGATGTTAATAGTGGTTTATTTAGTCTGACTGTTCTTGACCTTCGTTTTCGATATTGCTGGAGATGGCGGCTGGATGATTTTTACTACTGGTGCTGGCATGTTTTTCAGGGCTGCGATTAAACGAGCATTAAGCTCTGCGTTCTGTTGGCGCTGAATGGCAAATTCGCTTGAGAGCCTATCCTGTGCACTCTTTGTTTCTTCTAATTGGTGTTGAAGCGTAGCAATAGCTTCCTTAGCCTGATTGCCTGACTCTTCGCCACTTTTTTTGGATAGCTGCACCTGCCATAAAGTTAGGCCTGCCGATACCAGAGCGGAGAAAATCAAACCTGCAACAGTTATAGTCAGCGTACGAGTTGCAGATTTTTGACTTTGTTCGAGGTGGTTAAAAACTTCCGGGACGACTTTTTCCGTAAATATTTCGGTCGCTGTACCGATGGAGCTTGCCATTTCCAATAATAGGATAGACATTTTTTCCAAAGTTTCAGCGGACTTTTCTGTCGCCTTGGCTGCTTTGTTTGCGGGCATCGTCGAAAAATCAAAACGGTTGGGCAAATTTAGTTCAGCTACTACGGAGTTTGAAGTGCGAAAGTTCTCGTGAATGTGACTAGAAGTGATGCTTTGGCGAATTTTTTCTGTCACGTTGCTGATACCTTCCAGACTCGCCTTGTACTGGGATAAGGTATTTGGATTCAATGCTGATGCAAAGCTCTCGGAAATTTTCCTAGAGCTATCAGCGCTCTTCTGAAATGCCGCCCGGACTGCGGCTCCAAAGTCACTAATGCTTATTGGAGTCGCCGGTGCAATAAAGTCACACTTTTTATGCGCTGCAGAAATTAATAATGCACGATCGGTTTCATTCAGCGCAGAAAAATCCTCATCGCTGAGCCCATCCCGAATCGATTTATCACTATTTCTTGAAACTAAGAGTTGAAGGGTTTTATTGCCAGTAATTTCTAGATTTTGCTCTTTCTCAATTCCGGCAAGTTTTCTCAGATCGCCGGCTGATAAGTGACGAACGTAGAGGTCACCGATGCTTGTGCTTACCATCAGACGTTCTGGGATTAGGTCGCTGAGCTTCAATTTCTCATCCTTGCTAGGCATCTTAAGCCTGAGTTTCGTACCAGCATATCTAGCAACGCGTCACAGTGCTATTAGCTGCCTCTCAGAGGGAACAATGTCTACTGACTAGCAGTTGCTGACCGAGCTGTTGAGAAAGTCGGCCTGGGCTGACTGCCAATGCATTGAGTGCTGAAAATGCCAATTTTGCAGGTTGCTACGTAAAACCTGAGCCATGAATCTCGTGCGTAACGCACAGATTTAAACCTTAGACGCGTACTTTTCTTCGGTGGAAATCGAAGCCGACTTTTTCAACAGAATCGCCCGGCTGCGGTCTGTCGTCACTGGAAGCAATTTGGCAGCTGTCGACACATGTATCGCCTGCCACCGTCGATTCGCTCCCTGCCGTGCCGGTTATCCGCCCGCTGAATGTGTCGGCGCGGCGGTAATGGGAGTGCCACGGGGGCGTTAAAGTGGCAGTGAGCCGTCTGTTTGTTGCTATGGGCAAGACTTGCTGACAAATGCGCTGGCCGCGGGTCTGACTTGATCACGCGTGACCATCCGGCCAGGCCTCTGAAATGGATTTTCACGCTGGTTGATTACAAAGTGCTTACAAAGACGTCAGAAACAAAAAAGGCCAACCGCAATGGTTGACCTAAGTTGTTGATTCTATTGGTGGGCCCACACGGACTTGAACCGTGGACCAAAGGATTATGAGTCCTCTGCTCTAACCAACTGAGCTATAGGCCCCATTGGTCGCGGATTATAGCGATGGTTTCGCGGCTGTGCTATCCGAAAAATCCATTACTGCTGTACGAAGAAACGTCGCGGCGAATTCGTCAGGGGGCAGGGGCAGGCTGACGATGTAGCCTTGGATCTGCTCACAGCCTTCGGCAGCCAGGAATTGCTGCTGCGCCTGGGTTTCGACGCCTTCGGCGATGACCGTGAATTGCATGCTTCGACCGAGCGCGATAATGGCGCGCACGATAGCGGCGTCGTGGGGGTCGTCCGGCAAGCCGCGGACGAAGGACTGGTCGATTTTGAGTATGTCCAGCGGCAGGCGCTTGAGGTAACTCAGCGAGGAGTACCCGGTGCCGAAGTCGTCGATCGCCAATTGCACACCCAGATGCTTGAGTTGGTGCAGCACGGCGAGCGCTTCTTCGGCCTGGCTCATGATGAAGTTTTCGGTGATCTCCAGTTGCAGGCAACCGGGATTGAGGCGGTTGTCCTTGAGCAGTTGTTCGATTCGCCCCAAAAGATTCGGTTGGCGCAGCTGGGCACCGGCGAGGTTGACCGACAGTGGGCCGAGGCCTTCGTACATCTGGTTCCATTCGAACATCTGCCGGCAGGCGGTCTCGAGTACCCAGTCGCCTATCTGCAGGATCATGCCGTTTTCTTCGGCAAGTGAGATGAAGTGTTCGGGCGGCACTTCGCCGAAGGTCGGATGACGCCAGCGAATCAGCGCTTCGGCCCCCACCAGGCGATAGTCGTCGAGGCTGATCTTGGGTTGGTAGCACAGGTGCAGTTCATTGCGCTCGATGGCGCGTCGCAGTTCGTGCTCCAGCGCCACACGCTCGCTGGCTTGAGCGGTGAGGTCGCAGGTGTAGCTTTCTACGCGGTTACGGCCTTTGGCCTTGGAGCGGTACATCGCCGCGTCGGCGTTTTTGATCAGCGTGGCCACGTCACTGCCGTCCTTGGGGTAGAGGCTGGTGCCGATGCTGGAGCTGATGAAAAACTCATGCTCACCCGCCTGGAACGGCGCGGTAAAGCAATTGAGCAGCTTGGTGGCGATGTTGTCGGCGTCGCTGGGTTGCTGCAGGCCCGGGAGCAGGATGATGAATTCGTCGCCGCCCAGGCGTGCGACAGTGTCGATGTCTCGCAACTGCTCCTTGAGACGCACGGCAATACCCTTGAGCAAAAGATCGCCGACCGGGTGACCGAGGCTGTCATTGATGTGTTTGAAACGGTCCAGATCCAGGAACAGCACTGCGCCCTGACCGCCGTTTTCCTTCTGGTGATTGAGCGCGTTGAGCAGGCGACTTTCGAACAACGTGCGGTTTGGCAGACCGGTCAGCGGGTCGTGGTGAGCCTGGTAGTCCAGTTTGGCCTGGGCGTGCTTGAGGCTGGAGATGTCGGCGAACACAGCCACGAAGTGCGTGATGAAGTTGTTACGATTTCGTACGGCGCTAATGGTCAACCAGCTGGGATAGAGTTCGCCATTTTTGCGTCGGTTGGAAATCTCGCCTTGCCAATGACCCTCGTCGGTCAGTTGATGCCACATGGCCGCGTAGAACGCACTGTCATGCAGGCCCGAGGCAAGCAGGCGCGGGGTGTGCCCCAGTGCTTCGCTTTCGCTGTAGCCGGTGATTTCGGTAAAGGCGCGGTTGACCGCACTGATGTGCTGCTGGGTATCGGTGATCAACACGCCCTCTGCGGTGCTCTCGAATACCGTCGCGGCCTGCTGCAGTTTTTCCTGCATCAGGTGGCGTTCGGTGATGTCCCGGGCGATGGTCAGCATGCAGTCGTCGTCACCGATCGGTAGCGGACGGCTGGAGACTTCGCAGAGGCGGATCTGCCCATCGCTGCGGCGGATATGGCAGCTGAAATCGCGGACGAAACCATCCCGGTGCAACAGGTCGAGCATTTGTTTGCGCTCGTTGAGGTTGACCCAGATCCCCAGGTCAAGGGCCGAGCGATCCACCGACATCGCGCTGTTGAAGCCGGTAATGCGGCTGAACCCCTCGTTGACCTCCAACAGCAGGCCATCGCTCTGGCGCGACAGCAGCAAGCCGTCGGGGGAGGCGTGGAAGGCCTTGGCGAACTTTTCTTCGGAGGTTTGCAGTTGTTGCTGGGTTTCCTTGAGCTGGGTGATGTCTCGCACCACGACGACCAGCGCCGGGGTGGTATCGAGGTCGAAGGGCTCGGCCGAGATCAGGCCGGTGAACACCTGGCCATTGCTGCGACGAAAGGGCATCTCCAGGTTTCGAATGCTGCCGGCCTGCAAGCGCTGCAGCAGCCCGGGCCCGACACCCGGAATACCCCAGATGTTCAAGTCGGTGGCAGTCTGGCCGATTACGTCTTCGGCCTTTAGGCCGATCTGTTCTTCGAACGCATCGTTGACCTCCAGCAGGCAACCGTCACTCAGGCGTGCGATCACCAGGATGTCTGGGCACTGCTGGAACACCGAGGCAAACTTCTGTTCAGACAAGCGCAGTGCTTCTTCGGTGCGTTTGGTCTCGCTGATGTCGATCATCAAGCCGCGCATCACCGGCTCATGACCGTGTTCGATCAGGCTGACGATGTCGCGGACCCAGATGCAACGACCGTCAGCGGTGATGACCCGGTAATCGAGAGTGTGGTCACGCCCGGCCAACACTTCGTGGTCGCAGAAACTCTGCGCGCGGGTGAGGTCGGCGGGGTGGATGATGTTGCGCCAGAAGCCTGGGATCAGCCAATGCGACAAGGGGTAACCGAGCAGGTCTTCGGCGTGGGGCGACACGTAGCTGTAGGTGAAGTCGCTCATCCGCGCTTCCCAGGCGATGGCCGAAAGGCTTTCCACCAGCCCGCGGTAGTGGTATTCGCTGCTGCGCAGTTCCTGCTCCAGGTTGACCCTGCGGGCGATTTCCGAGCTCAAGCGGCGGTTGACGCGGATCACGGCGGCGAGCACGGCGATCAGTAAAAGTAGCCCAGGCAAGCCGTAGACCAATAGATCGGACCAGAATGTTCGATGATCCAGTACGTTGCCGACCCAATGTTCCTGGATCGAACTGATTTCAGCAGGTGTCATGTCGGCGAGGACTTTATCCAGAATGCCGACCAGCATTTTGTTGTCACGGGGTACACCCATTGCCAACTGGTAGCGGTAGGGGGTTTCGCCGCTGACGTACAGCCCGTCGAGTTTGAGCTGGCGCAGACTCCAGACGCTGGAAGCGAGATCGCCTACCACGGCGTCTACTTCATCGGTAGCCAGCGCCTGTAAAGCGGAGCTGACATTGGGCATCGCCACCAGGTTCAAATCGGGATGGTGGGTGCGCAACAGTTCGTGAGGTGCGTAGTTTTCCACTACGGCGATTTTTAGCCCGTACAGGTCTTTGAGTTTGCGCGGTTGGGCGCCTCCGACGTGCGCCAGGATGACGATCGGGAAGTCCAGGTAGGGACGGGTGAATGACAGGTAGGCCTGGCGTTCCGGGGTCGACATGATGCCCGGCAAAAGGTCCAGCTTGCCTTGCTTGGCCTGGTCCAGTACCACCGTCCAGCTCACGGGCTCAATGGGCGTGAGCTTGATGGCCAGCCGCTGGCGAATACGGTCGATATAGTCTGCAGCAAGGCCCTGGTAACGCCCCTGGTCGTCGCGAAACTCAAAGGGCGGCCAGGATGCATCGACACCCAGGCGCAGGTCCGGATGGGCCGCCAGCCAGCTACGTTCTTCGTCAGTGAGAGTCAGCGCGCCAGCCGTTGCGGTCCAGGTCATCAGCGACAGCAAAAAACACACGGTCGGCAGTCTGGGCATAACGGTCTCGTTATGGCTCGGGGAATGTTTCGAGTGTAGACGGGCAAATCGGCGGGTGGGGTGGAGCGGGGGAATTATCTGCAAAAACAAAACCCCCGGCCTGGGCCGGGGGTTCTGGTATCACTCGTCGAGGAAGGAGCGCAGATGCTCGCTTCTCGTCGGATGGCGCAGCTTGCGCAACGCCTTGGCTTCGATCTGACGAATCCGTTCGCGGGTAACGTCGAACTGCTTACCAACTTCCTCGAGGGTGTGGTCGGTATTCATGTCGATACCGAAGCGCATGCGCAGTACCTTGGCTTCACGGGCAGTAAGGCCGGACAGCACTTCGCGAGTCGCTTCCTTAAGGCTCTCAACGGTTGCAACATCGATTGGCGACTGCATGGTCGAGTCTTCGATGAAGTCACCCAGATGGGAGTCTTCGTCATCACCGATCGGGGTTTCCATGGAGATCGGCTCTTTTGCAATCTTCAATACCTTGCGGATCTTGTCCTCAGGCATTTCCATGCGTTCACCCAGCTCTTCCGGGGTCGGTTCGCGACCCATTTCCTGCAACATCTGGCGGGAAATGCGGTTGAGCTTGTTGATCGTCTCGATCATGTGCACCGGAATACGGATGGTGCGGGCCTGGTCGGCGATCGAGCGAGTGATCGCCTGACGGATCCACCAGGTGGCATAAGTCGAGAATTTGTAGCCGCGGCGGTATTCGAACTTGTCTACCGCTTTCATCAGGCCGATGTTGCCTTCCTGGATCAGGTCGAGGAACTGCAGGCCACGGTTGGTGTACTTCTTGGCGATGGAGATCACCAGACGCAAGTTCGCTTCGACCATCTCTTTCTTCGCGCGGCGGGCCTTGGCCTCACCGATCGACATGCGACGGTTGATGTCCTTGATCTCGGCGATCGTCAAACCGGTTTCGGTTTCCAGCGCGGTCAGCTTCTGCTGGCAACGAATGATATCCGGCTGCACGCGACCGATGGCTTCAGCGTATTTGCTTTTGCCTTTGGCCAGTGCATCGCTCCAGCTTTCGTCGACTTCGTTGCCCGGGAACTGGCGCAGGAAGTCGGCACGCGGCATGCGTGCATCACGAACGCAGAGCTGCATGATTGCACGCTCTTGCTGGCGCAGACGATCCAGGGCACTGCGCACACGCTCGACCAGGCCTTCGAATTGCTTCGGAACCAGTTTGATCGGCATGAACAGGTCGGACAGGGCCAACAGCTCGGCAATCGCCAGCTTGTTGTGGCGACCGTGCTTTTTCAGCGCCTTGCGGGTGATTTCCATCTGATCGGCGACAGCACCAAAGCGCTGGGCGGCGATGATGGGATCCGGACCGCTTTCGGCTTCTTCTTCGTCATCGGAAGCTTCGGCGTCATCGTCGTCGGAATCGTCATCCGCTTTCGCGGTCTTGGTGTCGATCGGCGGCGGAACCTCCGCAGCAGGCGGCGCAATACCGTCGTCCGGGTCGATATAACCGCTCAGGACGTCGGACAGGCGGCCACCTTCGGTGGTAACGCGAGTGTATTCGGAGAGAATATGATCAACCGTGCCAGGGAAGTGCGCGATTGCGCTCATCACTTCACGGATACCCTCTTCAATACGCTTGGCGATTTCAATTTCGCCTTCACGCGTGAGGAGCTCGACCGTACCCATTTCGCGCATGTACATGCGCACTGGGTCAGTGGTGCGACCGATATCGGTCTCCACCGCTGCCAACGCGGCGGCGGCTTCTTCCGCAGCGGCCTCGTCGGTATCGGCGTCGGCCAACATAAGGGCGTCCGCATCCGGAGCACTCTCGTGTACGGGGATCCCCATGTCGTTAATCATGCGGATGATGTCTTCCACCTGCTCTGGATCTGAAATATCCTCGGGCAGGTGGTCGTTGACCTCGGCGTAAGTCAGATACTTCTGCTCACGACCCAGTTTGATCAACTCAATAATACGAGACTGCTGTTGCGCTTTTCCGGACATAACACCCTATCCACTGAAGGTCTTGGCGGGCAAAAAACAAGCCGAGGATTATACCTGAGCTATGACCTCACGCGCCAGTTGAGGTCGGGTTTGATGCGGAAACATTCTGTTTTAAGAGGTCGCGCATCTGTTTAGCTATCTGAATTTGCTCTTCAGCCGACAATCCCGGCTGCCTTGCTTTCTTGATGAGGTCATCGAGGGTCTGCGTGTGCTGGCCCGCGGATAACCTAGTAATGGTGTCTAAAAACTGTTGTTCAAGGTTATCGCCGTCAATTAGCCATTCCTTTTCTGCGAGGGCTCTCAATAGGCGTCCTTGCTCTGTGCCGTGCCAGCGGGCCATCAACTGAATAGAGTTTAGCCCAGGATTTTTCTGCACAGCCTCGATCAGGGCGATTAGTACCTGAGCGTACGTGTTGCTCTCGTTGGCAAAGTGATCGGCACTCTCAACTTTTTTGGCCAGTTGCGGGTGGTGAATCAGTGTGCGCAAAGCGATAAGCGTCGGGGCTTCCACTGCGACTGGCTTGCGTGGGGCGTAAGGCTCGTCGCGATCACCGCGCTTGCCGTTCTTGCTCCAGGGTTTCTTGTCCCATTTCTTGCCGCCGGCCCCGGATTTCTTCGGCGTCCACTCCTGCTGGGGCGTGTAGGCCTCCTGGGGTTGGTGGAAGTCGGAGTAGTCCGGCATGGCATCGTAATCCATGCCAGGGTCATAGGCCGGTGGCGCGTCCTGAGGCGCGCTGTGTACCAGTTGGCTCACCGCCTCGCCGCTCAGTCCGGTGATTTCCAGCAGCCGCTGGCGCATCAGGGTGCGCAGGTTGGCGCCGGGGACCTTGTCGATCAGCGGTGCGGCGAGGGTGGCCATGTGGGCCTTGCCTTCGAGCGAGCGAGGGTCGGCCTCTTCGGTCAGTTGTTGGAAGAAGTAATCGGCCAGCGGCTGCGCGTGCTGGTTGATCCGTGCGCGAAAGGCGTCGGTGCCTTCGGAGCGGACCAGGGTGTCCGGGTCTTCACCCTCGGGCAGGAACAGGAATCGCGCGCGGCGACCGTCCTGCAGGCTTGTCAGTGTCGCTTCCAGTGCGCGCCAGGCCGCATTGCGGCCGGCCTGGTCGCCGTCGAAACAGAACAGCACGCTGGGCACGACTCGAAACAGTCGTTTCATGTGCTCTTCGCTGGTGGCGGTGCCCAGGGTCGCGACGGCATTGCGCAAGCCTTGCTGGGCGAGGGCGATGACGTCCATGTAGCCCTCGACGACGATGATTTCGTCGAGGTTGCGATTGTTCTTGCGCGCTTCGTACAGGCCGTAGAGTTCCTGGCCTTTATGGAAGACCGGAGTTTCCGGTGAATTGAGGTACTTGGGTTTGTCGTCGCCCAGCACCCGGCCACCAAACGCGATGATACGCCCGCGACTGTCGCGGATCGGGAACATCACGCGGTCACGAAAGCGGTCGTAGCGTTTGCCGGTTTCGGCGTTCTCGATCAGCAGGCCGGCATCAATCATGGCTTTTTGTTGCAGGGTATCGCTGCTCAAGTGCTTGAACAGGTTGTCCCACCCAGGTGGCGCAAAGCCCAGGCCGAAGTCCCGGGCGATTTCACCGGTCAGCCCGCGACCTTTGAGGTAGTCCACGGCGGCTTTGCGTGCCGGATGACTTTTCAGGGCGGCGCGATAGAAATCGGCGGCGGCTGTGAGCAGTGGGTACAGCGGCGAGTCGGTTGGCTGCCGCGGTTTGTGCGAGCGCCCACTTTCTTCGCGGGGGACTTCCATTCCGGCGGCTTTGGCCAGTTCCTCGACAGCCTGGGGGAAATCCAGGTTGTCGTGGTCCATGATGAAGCCCAGGGCATTGCCGCCAGCGCCGCAGCCGAAGCAGTAATAGAACTGCTTGTCGGGGCTCACGCTGAAAGAGGGGGTTTTCTCTTTGTGGAACGGGCAGCAGGCCGTATGGTTTTTTCCGGCCTTTTTCAATTGCAGGCGCGAGCTGACCACGTCGACGATGTCGGTGCGGTTCAGAAGGTCGTCAATGAAGCTCTGGGGAATTAGCCCGGCCATGGCGTTCTCGTCATCTGCGCTGAAAAGGAACCGAAGCGAAGGGTAGCTGAGCGCGGGTCATTACTTGAGGCGCGCAAAGTGTGCGGCTCGACCGGTATCGCCTGCATGATCGCTGTCGGGAAGTGTATCTGTCGAAAATCCACTGACGTTACTGCTCATCAGTATTCGACTATTTGAAAATGTTACGCTGAATCCGGCTGCGACCAGTCAATGGTCTCGGATAGCTCGTAATTCGGCACGCAAACAGGTGCCTTGGGCTGATCGTCGTGAGAGGAATCAGTGGGTGTGCTCGTCAGTAGCCTTGAAAGGCTCGTCAGAAAAGACGTGCACCGCTGGCAAAAGAGCCAGGTCTGACGCGGTGAAGCAGATTTGTCTCAGTCGCATCTGCGGCTTCGACGGTGAAGCATCAAGCGTTTTACGCAAATGCCATAAGCCCGGCTCAGAGCCGGGCTTGGCAGAAGCTTGCTACGATCGTCTGTGTATTAGTACAGACGAACGGCGCGGCGCTGTTCGCGCTGAACTTTCTTGGCGTGACGCTTAACAGCGGCTGCTGCTTTGCGCTTACGCTCAGAAGTTGGCTTCTCGTAAAATTCGCGGCTACGAACTT
Organism: Pseudomonas sp. EB271-G4-1; assembly: GCF_058791355.1. Lineage (NCBI taxonomy): Bacteria > Pseudomonadati > Pseudomonadota > Gammaproteobacteria > Pseudomonadales > Pseudomonadaceae > Pseudomonas > Pseudomonas sp. EB271-G4-1. The sequence goes on along the minus strand of NZ_JBYTEO010000032.1, from coordinate 50,596 downwards.
CAGCCAGTACACCGGCTTTTTCGCAGGAGCGCTTGAAACGACGCAGAGCTACGTCGAAGGGTTCGTTCTCTTTTACTTTGACGGCTGGCATCCAGAGCTACCTTCATTCATTACCGGGGTCAACATCCTCGCGGCAAAAGAGCACTTGAAGACGTCGGTTTTTAAGGGTTGCGGATGTTAACCCCTCATCGCACGGAATGCAAAGCCTCTGATCGAAAACCGCTGGTCGGGGCATCACGCGACGACTATTATGCGCGCCTTCGAATTCAGCCTAAACAAGGCGCAAACCCATGCTAGTACTGGGATTAGAAACCTCTTGCGACGAAACTGGTGTCGCACTCTACGACAGTGAACGAGGCCTGCTGGCCGACGCGCTGTTCAGCCAGATCGACCTGCACCGTGCGTATGGTGGCGTAGTGCCGGAACTGGCCTCGCGTGATCACGTCAAGCGCATGCTGCCCTTGATTCGTCAGGTCCTGGCCGAAGCCGACTGTGTGCCAACCGAGATCGACGCCATCGCTTATACCGCGGGCCCTGGCCTTGTCGGTGCCTTGCTGGTGGGTGCTTCCTGCGCTCAGGCACTGGCCTTTGCCTGGGGCATTCCGGCGCTCGGCGTGCATCACATGGAAGGTCACTTGCTGGCACCGATGTTGGAGTCGCAACCGCCGGAATTCCCGTTCGTCGCTTTGTTGGTGTCGGGCGGCCATACGCAGTTGGTTCAGGTCGACGGGATCGGCCAATACACGCTTCTGGGTGAGACCCTGGACGATGCCGCGGGCGAAGCGTTCGACAAAACCGCGAAGATGATGGGGCTCCATTATCCGGGTGGGCCGGAAATCGCTCGGCTGGCAGAGCAAGGCGTTGCAGGGCGTTTCGTCTTTCCGCGTCCGATGTGCGACCGCCCTGGCCTGGACTTCAGTTTCAGCGGCTTGAAAACCTTCGCCCTGAACACCTGGCAGCAGTGTGTGAGTGCCGGGGACGACGGTGAGCAAGCCCGTTGCGACATCTCGCTGGCGTTCCAGCAGGCCGTGGTGGAGACTTTGACCATCAAGTGCAAGCGTGCCCTGAAAGCGGCTGGCATGAAGCGCCTGGTGATCGCTGGGGGCGTCAGTGCCAACAAGGCGTTGCGCTCTTCCCTGGAAAAGATGCTAGGCGACATGAAGGGCGATGTTTTTTACGCCCGTGCGCAGTTCTGTACCGATAATGGCGCCATGATTGCGTTTGCGGGCTGCCAACGCCTGAAGGCTGGTCAGCAGGAAAGCCTGGCGATCAGTGTGCAGGCGCGGTGGCCGATGGAGCAGTTGTCGCCCCTGTGATGAAGCGTACTCATGCCGGGCTGCTAAAAATGCCGTTCGCGCCCCGCAAACAGGTCGCGTAGATTGCCCCGGTGGCGCCAGACGATCATGCCGGTCAGGGCGCACATGGGCAGCAGTGCTGCCGGTTCTTGCCAGGCCAGCAGTGGCAGGGTCAAGGGCGTGGCGATCAAGGCGGCCAGCGAGCTGGTGCGGGTCAGGTAGAACGTCAGCAGCCAGGCACAGACCGCCATCAAGGCTGCAGGCGGGTATAACCCCAGCAACATGCCGGCAGCGGTGGCGACACCCTTGCCACCGCGAAAGCGGAAGTAAAGCGGGAACAGGTGACCGATGACGGCGCAAACGCCGACCCAGGCCTGATCCTGCAGTGACAGGCCGGCGGCACTGGCGACCAGTACAGGCAGCAGGCCTTTGCAGAAGTCGCCGAGCAGGGTCAGGATGGCGAGTTTCTTGCCGGCCAGGCGCAACATGTTGGTGGCGCCAGCATTGCCCGAACCACTCATTCGCGGATCGGGGTTACCGGTCAGGCGGCTGAGCAAGATGGCGAAGGACAGCGAGCCGAGCAGGTAGGCGAGGATCGCCAGTAACCAAAACATGCTAACTATTCCGGGCGAGGACGCCCTGATTCTAACGGCGCATTGCGCCCTTGTCGTGTAGCGGAGAAAAGTGCTTGGACAGAGTGTTTATCGAGGGCCTGGAAGTCGACACCGTGATCGGTGCCTATGACTGGGAGCGAGGCATCCGACAGTGCTTGCGGCTTGACCTGAGTTTCGCTTGGGACAATCGTCCAGCCGCCGCTGGCGATGACCTGTCCCTGGCGCTTGATTATGCGAGCGTTTCGTCGCGTATCCAGGCCTTTGCCGAACAGGCACAGTTTCAACTGGTCGAGACCTTTGCCGAGCGCCTGGTTGAAGCACTGATGAGCGAATTCAAGATTACCTGGATGCGTCTCAAACTGACCAAGCCAGGTGCGGTTCCTGCTGCTACAGGTGGCGTGGGTGTGGAGATCGAGCGCGGATGTCGCTGACTCAGGTGTATCTCGGGCTCGGCAGCAACATCGAGCGCGAAACCCATTTGCAGGCCGGCTTGGACGCCCTGGCGGGCTTTCTCGTGGATATGCGTTGCTCGGCGGTCTTCGAAAGCCAGCCGGTGGGGATCAAGAGCGGGCCGTTTTTCAATTTCGTGGTGTCGGCTTATACCGACTTGCCGCTGATGGAATTGGATCGCCGGCTGAAGTTCATCGAAGCGGATAATGGGCGTTACGCACCAGATCGCCGAGGTTTGCCCCTGGATATCGACGTTTTACTGTTCGGTGATTTGGTGGGCAACTTCGATGGCCTGGTGCTGCCGAGGGCGGAAATTCTTAAAAATGCCTTTGTGTTGTGGCCGCTGTCGCTGATTGCTCCGGATCGCGTGCACCCGGGCGTAGGTAAAAGTTTCGCCGAGTTGTGGGCTGAATCGCAGATTGATCAGGTGTTGGCACCCGTGGCTTTCGAATGGCGCGGTGAGCAACTGACACCTTTGAATTTGTTGTGATTTAACTGACGCCTTCGCGAGCAGGCTCGCTCCCACAGGGTTCAGCGCAACACTTGTGGGGGCGAGCCTGCTCGCGAAGTCTTTCAGGACGACGCCTCTTTGTAAGCTTTCAATGCCTTGAGCCGCTCTCGCTTGATCGCCTCACCCAATTCAGGCCCTTTAAATCCCTGCTCCAGCAAAGGCTGAACCGCAACGCTGCGCGCTGTCGTCGCCGCCCCGCGCAAATAGTCCGCCTGTGGATAACTTCTCTCCTCCAGTCCCTTGCGTCCGCGTGCATCCATTTCGCACGCGGCAATAAATTCCTCGAACCGCTGCGGTCGACGGTAAACGTCAAAGCTCTGCAGTAGCTCGAGTAAAGTAGATGCCTTCAGCTCCAGCGCGCGATGCCCGTGGGTGTGATATTCGCCCACCAGTAGCGCCAACTCCTGGCAATCCCTTGGCGCCTTGAAGCGTTCGTTGACCGCCTTGATCAGCTTCAGCCCCTTGGACTCATGGGCGATATGGCGAGGCCATTGCTCCTCTGGCGTCAGCCCTTTACCCAGGTCATGCAGCAGGCAGGCCCAGCGTACGGTCAGCGGTTGTTTATGGTGTGCCGCTTGCTGAAGCACGCTCAGGGTGTGGGCGCCGGTGTCGATTTCCGGATGGTGTATCGCGGGCTGCGGTACACCGAACAGCGCGTCGACTTCCGGCATCAGCACTTTGAGCGCACCGCAGGCGCGCAACACCTCGATAAACACCTGTGGCTGATTTTCCATGAGGGCGCGGGAGATTTCTTTCCAGCTGCGCTCCGCCGTCAGCGCCTGGAGTTCGCCAGACTCACTGAGTTGGCGCATCAGTTCGAGGGTTTCGGTGGCGACAGTGAACCCAAGCTCCGCGTAGCGTGCCGCGAAACGGGCAACGCGCAAAACCCTGAGGGGATCTTCGGCGAACGCGGGGGAAACGTGGCGAAGTATTCTAGCCTCGAGATCGCGCTGGCCGTGATAGGGGTCGGTCAGGTTCTGTTCATCGTCTTCGGCCATCGCATTGATCGTCAGGTCGCGGCGAATCAGGTCTTCTTCCAGTGTCACGTCAGGGCTGGCGTGGAACGTGAACCCGCCGTAACCACGCCCGCTTTTGCGTTCGGTCCGGGCAAGGGCATATTCCTCGCCGGTTTTCGGGTGAAGAAACACCGGAAAATCAGCGCCTACCGGGCGAAAACCCTTGGCGAGCATTTCTTCAGTGGTCGCACCGACCACGACGCGGTCGATGTCGGTGACTGCTATGCCGAGCAAGCGATCACGTACGGCACCGCCAACTTTATAAATCCGCATGAAAAACCTCCGTTAGCTCGACAGGATAACCTTTACGTCGAGCGTTCGGAGGCACAACCAGGATCACAAATGGATGACGGCCAGGTCCAGCCGTCCGTAATCGCCTTCGCTGTGTTCCCCCTTAGGTGGCACATGGTGGGTTTTCATGACCTGGTCACCTTGCAGGGTTTCCAGATGAATATCGAAACCCCAGAGACGGTGCAGATGCTTGAGCACTTCCTCGGTGGACTCTCCCAGGGGTTTACGGTCGTGTTGTTGGTGGCGCAGGGTCAGGGAGCGATCGCCGCGCCTGTCGATGCTGTAGATCTGCACGTTGGGTTCGCGATTGCCAAGGTTGTACTGTGCCGCCAGGGTTTCACGGATGATGCGATAACCGCCTTCGTCGTGAATGGCTGGCACCAGCAGGTCGTCCTTCTGGTCGTCATCGAGAATGCTGAACAATTTCAAGTCGCGAATCACTTTGGGTGAAAGGTACTGCAGGATGAAGCTCTCATCCTTGAAGCTGCTCATGGCGAACTTGATGGCCGCGAGCCAGTCGGTGCCGGCAATGTCAGGGAACCAGCGGTAATCCTCTTCAGTAGGTTCTTCACACATGCGACGGATATCGCGGTACATGGCAAAGCCCAAGGCGTAAGGGTTGATGCCACTGTAGTAGGGGCTGTCGAAGCCAGGCTGGAAGACCACGCTGGTGTGTGATGTCAGGAACTCCATCATGAAACCGTCGGTCACCAGGCCTTCGTCGTACAGGTCGTTCATCAGGGTGTAGTGCCAGAATGTCGCCCAGCCTTCGTTCATGACCTGGGTCTGGCGCTGTGGATAAAAATACTGGGCGATCTTGCGTACGATCCGCACAATTTCCCGCTGCCACGGCTCCAGCAGCGGTGCATGTTTTTCGATGAAGTACAGGATGTTTTCCTGCGGTTCGGCGGGGAAGCGCGCGTTGTCCTTGTCGCTGTACTTGTCCGCGCCCTTGGGTATGGTGCGCCACAGATCGTTGATCTGCTTCTGCAGATGTTCTTCCCGGTCCTTTTGCCGACGCCGTTCTTCCTCCGCGGAAATAGGATAGGGGCGTTTGTAGCGGTCCACCCCGTAGTTCATCAGCGCGTGGCAGGAGTCGAGCAAGTCTTCAACCGCATCGATGCCATGGCGCTCTTCACACTGCATGATGTACTGCTTGGCGAACACCAGGTAGTCGATGATCGAGCTGGCATCGGTCCAGGTGCGGAACAGGTAATTGCCCTTGAAAAAGCTGTTATGCCCGTAGCACGCATGCGCCACCACCAGCGCCTGCATGCAGATGGTGTTTTCCTCCATGAGGTAGGCAATGCAGGGGTCGGAGTTGATCACGATTTCATAGGCCAGCCCCATCTGGCCGCGGGTATAGGACTTTTCCGTACTGAGGAAGTGTTTGCCATAGGACCAGTGGTGATAGCCCAGCGGCATGCCGACGGAGGCGTAGGCGTCCATCATCTGTTCGGCGGTGATCACTTCGATCTGGTTAGGGTACGTATCGAGCGCGTAGCGAGCTGCAATACGACTTATTTCACGGTCGTACGCCTGGATCAGCTCGAACGTCCACTCCGATCCGGTGGATATGGGTTGGCGCTTCAGCTCTTTGGCGGTCATGTCACTAACCTGCGCTGGAAGAGTTCACGGAAGACCGGATAGATATCCCCGGCCGAGACCAGTTGTTGCTGGGCGAAAGTGTCGGAAAAGGCTTCGGCGATACGCTCGTACTCGAACCACAGGGCCTGGTGTTCCCGTGGAGTGATCTCAACGTAAGTGTAGTACTGCACGAATGGCATGATCTGGTTGATGAGAATGTCGCGGCAAATCGGCGAGTCGTCGTTCCAGTTGTCGCCGTCGGAAGCCTGGGCGGCGTAGATGTTCCATTCGTTGGCCGGATAGCGCTCGGCCATGATCTCCTGCATCAGCTTCAAGGCGCTGGACACAATGGTCCCGCCGGTTTCGCGGGAGTAGAAAAACTCTTCCTCGTCCACTTCGCGAGCGCTGGTGTGGTGGCGAATGAATACCACGTCAATCTTGTCGTAGTTACGCTTGAGAAACAGGTACAGCAGGATGAAGAAGCGCTTGGCGATGTCCTTGGTCGCCTGGGTCATGGAGCCGGAAACGTCCATGAGGCAAAACATCACCGCCTTCGAGCTGGGGTTGGGTTGTTTGATCAGCAAGTTGTACTTGAGGTCGAAGGTGTCGAGAAACGGCACGCGGTGAATGCGGGCGCTGAGTTTTTCGATTTCTGCCTCAAGTTCCTGTATATCGCCGAAATTGTCAGGCTCTTCCTGCTTGAGTCGCAGGAGTTCTTCCTTGGCTTCGCGCAGTTTCGCCCGGCTGCTGCCCGAGAGGGCGATTCGCCGTGCATGGGCTGAGCGCAATGTGCGGATGATGTTGATCCGCGACGGGTTGCCCTCGTTGCTGATCCCCGCGCGCACTGTCTTGAAGGTGTCGGTGCCGGTCAGGTTGCGCTTGACCAGGTTCGGCAGCTCCAAGTCTTCGAACATGAATTCGAGGAATTCTTCCTGGGTGATCTGGAAGACGAATTCGTCCATCCCTTCGCCCGAGTTACCAGCCTTGCCAGGGCCTCTGCCGCCTCCACCCCCTGGTGGGCGGGCAATGTGTTCGCCGCTGGTGAATTCCTTGTTGCCCGGGTGCACGATGGTCTGTTTGCCACCGCGACCATGGTGAAGCACCGGTTCGTCGATGTCGCGCCCCGGGATACTGATTTGCTCGCCGTGTTCCATATCGGTAATGGAGCGCCGGCTGACCGCCTCTTCGACAGCCTTTTTGATGTGATCACGGTAACGCCGCAGAAATCGTTGGCGGTTTACCGTGCTCTTGTTCTTGCCATTGAGACGTCGGTCGATCACATAGCTCATGACTGCTCCTTAGAAGCTGTCCTGAAAGGGGCGAGCGGTGATGCAGCATCGGACCGAGAGCCAGGGGATATTCAACGCTCCCCCAAGCGCTTTGGATGCTGCCTGAACTCGCTACCGACTTTCGAACACCTTCCAGAGGCCTGTGTATCAGAAAAAGCACGCACAGGTCTCTGGCTGACGACAACCGGTCTGACCGGCAGCGGGTTATTGTGATTTTCTGACCCGCAGGTACCACTCGGACAGCAGCCGTACCTGTTTGTCGGTGTAACCCCGCTCGACCATCCGTGTGACGAAGTCGTTGTGTTTCTGCTGGTCCTCTTTGCTGGCCTTGGCGTTGAAGCTGATAACTGGCAGCAGGTCTTCGGTGTTGGAGAACATTTTCTTCTCGATGACCACCCGCAGTTTTTCGTAGCTGAGCCAGGTCGGGTTCTTGCCGTTGTTGTTGGCACGGGCACGCAGCACGAAGTTGACGATTTCGTTGCGGAAATCCTTCGGATTGCTGATGCCGGCCGGTTTTTCGATTTTCTCCAACTCTTCGTTCAATGCTACGCGGTTGAGGATCTCGCCGGTTTCCGGGTCTCGGTACTCCTGGTCCTGAATCCAGAAATCCGCGTACAGCACATAACGATCGAAGATGTTCTGGCCGTACTCGCTGTAGGACTCGAGGTAGGCGGTCTGGATCTCCTTGCCGATAAATTCGATGTACCGCGGTGCCAGGTACTCCTTGAGGAAGCGCAGGTAGCGTTCGCGGGTTTCGGCCTGGAACTGTTCCTGTTCGATCTGTTGCTCCAGCACGTAGAGCAGGTGCACCGGGTTGGCAGCGATTTCGTGGGGATCGAAGTTGAAGACCTTGGAAAGGATCTTGAACGCGAAGCGGGTGGACAGGCCGTTCATGCCTTCATCGACGCCGGCGTTGTCACGATATTCCTGGATCGACTTGGCCTTCGGATCGGTGTCCTTGAGGTTTTCGCCGTCATACACACGCATCTTGGAGTAGATGTTGGAGTTTTCCGGCTCCTTCAGGCGTGACAACACGGTGAACTGGGCGAGCATTTTCAAGGTGTCGGGCGCGCAATGGGCCTTGGCCAGCGAGCTGTTGAACAGCAACTTGTCGTAGATCTTCACTTCGTCGCTGACCCGCAGGCAGTACGGCACCTTGACGATGTAGATCCGGTCGATGAACGCTTCGTTGTTCTTGTTGTTACGGAAGGTATGCCATTCCGATTCGTTGGAGTGGGCCAGCAGGATCCCGGTAAACGGAATCGCCCCGAGGCCTTCGGTGCTGTTGTAGTTGCCTTCCTGGGTGGCCGTCAGCAAGGGGTGCAGTACCTTGATCGGGGCCTTGAACATTTCGACGAACTCCATCAGGCCCTGGTTGGCCCGGCACAGTGCGCCCGAATAGCTGTAGGCGTCGGCGTCGTTCTGCGGGAATTCTTCCAGTTTGCGGATATCGACCTTGCCCACCAGTGCCGAGATGTCCTGGTTGTTTTCATCTCCCGGCTCGGTCTTGGCCACGGCGATCTGATTCAGGATCGACGGATAGAGCTTGACCACGCGGAACTGGCTGATGTCGCCGCCGAATTCGGCCAGGCGCTTGGTGGCCCATGGCGACATGATGGTGTTGAGGTAGCGCCGTGGGATGCCGAAGTCTTCCTCGAGGATCGCACCATCTTCAGTGGCGTTGAACAGACCCAGGGGCGATTCGAATACTGGCGAGCCCTTGATCGCGTAGAAGGGCACTTTTTCCATCAGTTGTTTGAGTTTTTCGGCCAGGGACGACTTACCGCCGCCGACGGGGCCGAGCAGGTAAAGGATCTGTTTCTTCTCTTCCAGGCCTTGGGCGGCATGGCGGAAATACGACACGATCTGGTCGATGCATTCTTCCATCCCGTGGAAGTCCTCAAAGGCCGGGTAGCGACGGATTACCTTGTTGGAGAAGATTCGCGACAGCCTCGAGTTGGTCGAGGTGTCGAGCAGCTCCGGTTCACCGATGGCCAGCAACAGACGCTCGGCTGCGGAAACGTAGGCGCTACGGTCCTTTTTGCACAACTCCAGATACTCTTGCAGAGAGAGTTCTTCCTGGCGTGTGGACTCGAAACGTTGTTGGAAGTGGCTAAAGATACTCATGACGTCACCTCGCTCGATACGTGGAGCCGACGCCGGATCACTCAGTCGATGCTGGCAGCAACCGAACAGGCGGTCGCTGTTTACCCCCCAGAACTCTTTCGGAGCTGACTACCCCGAAAGCTACTCCCGATGACCCGTGCGCCGGTGTACCGGCTCTCCCCTGTTTTGGATGGCCTGCGCTTAAGGATAGTTGGGAATTTGGGAGGTAAAGGCGAGATACGTAATTAGTTGTGGCAGACCGTTCGTCTGCCACCGCGCTAGCCCGCAGGGGGCGGGGCCTTGCGCATGACAAAAAAATTATTCGGTGGTGCCTTGCGCTGTTTCTGAAGGAAAAGTCGTACGCCATAGCTCGAATCCGCCGTCCATGCTGTAGACGTCGGAAAAACCCTGGCTGATCAGGTAGGCGGCGGCACCCTGGCTGGAGTTGCCGTGATAACAAACCACCACGGTAGGTGCGTCCAGATCAGCACCCTGGATGAAGGCGTGCAGGGAGTGGTTGTCCAGATGCTTCGAGCCGCTGATGTGCAGGGCGGCGAAGGTTGCAGGGTCACGGACGTCGACCACCACTGCGCCCTGTTCGCGCAGGGCCTGGGCCTGTTCCGGGGGGATACGTTTGAATTCGCTCATGGCGGGCTCCTGTGGCTCGGCAGAAAGTGCAGTCTAGCGCGGGGCGCTGGCTGGCGATGGTTCGGAAATCTGTGGGGCGACTGGCGGCTCTGCGGTATGGCCGTGTTCGTCGCATTTGCAGGCCAGGCGTTCACCCGTGTCGACATTCATCAGGGTCAGGGCACCGCCCCAGACACAGCCAGTGTCGAGGGCCGAGATGCCCGGCTCCTGGATCTTGCCTTCCAGTGCTGCCCAGTGCCCGAAGATGATCTTCACGTCCCTGGTCTTGCGTTCCTTGTGCTGGAACCACGGCTTGAAGCCTGCAGGTGCCGTGCCCAGACCTTCCTTGCTCTTGAGGTCGAGTTTGCCCTCGGCCGTACAGAAGCGCATGCGCGTGAAATAGTTGGTAATCACCCGCAGGCGCGTGACGCCCTTGAGGTCGCTGTCCCATTTCGCCGGATCGTTACCGTACATGCCATCGAGGTAAGGCGGCAGCAGGTTGTCATCGCGCAGGGCCGTCTCGACTTCGGCGGCGTATTTCAATGCTTTGCGCAGCGACCATTGTGGCGGAATGCCAGCATGTACCATCGCCACGTTGCGCTGCTCGTCGTAGTGCATGAGTTTTTGCTGGCGCAGCCATTCCAGCAACTCGGCGCTATCCGGGGCTTCGATAATCTCGCGCAGGGTGTCGGCTTTCTTCAGGCGCTCGATATTCTTGCCGGCTGCCAGCAGGTGCAGGTCGTGGTTGCCGAGTACGCACACCAGTGAGTGACGGATGCTATAGAGGAAGCGCAGGGTTTCCAGCGACTGCGGGCCGCGGTTGACCAGGTCGCCTACCAGCCACAGACGATCTGTTGCCGGGTCGAAGGCAACCTTCTTGAGCAGGCATTGCAAGGCATCGAGGCAGCCTTGCAGGTCGCCGACGGCATAGGTTGCCATCAGTGCAAGGCTCCGGGGACCGCCAGGCGGAATGGGGCGATGATGGCCTCGAAATGTTTACCGTCGTCGGCGCGCATCTCGTAGGTGCCTTGCATGGTGCCGACCTTGGATGTCATGACAGTGCCGCTGCTGTAGGTATGGCTCTTACCCGGTTCGATCAGCGGTTGCTGGCCAACTACGCCCTCACCGCGAACTTCCTCGACATGCCCATCGCCATCGGTGATGACCCAATGCCGTGACAACAGTTGGGCCGGTAGCAGGCCGTTATTTCGCACGGTGATGGTGTACGCGAAGGCAAAACGCTCTTGCTCGGGTTGCGATTGTTCTGCCAGATAGCGGGTGACGACGCTGACGTCGACCTGATAACGAGGATCGGACATGCAAAGGGCCTTAAAAACGAAGCGGAACGCGGGACGTAGCTGATAAGTCAGTCTAGGCCAGGTATCGGATAGTAAACCAGACATGGGCGCTGGTGTCCTACCCGATAACGCTTCAGTTCTGTCAGGCGTCCGCGGCTTTCTGTAGGACTTGTTCGCTGAGCTTGTCAGCAAGGCGTACGAACGCCGCCAGATCGAGCTGCTCGGGACGCAAGCTGCCATCGACGCCAGCGGCTTCGATTTCGGCGTTGCTCAGCAGTAGCTTGAGGGTGTTGCGCAGGGTCTTGCGGCGCTGGTTGAAAGCCTCGCGCACTACGCGCTCAAGCAGGCGGTGATCCTTGGCCGGGTGCGGCAGTACTGCATGGGGCACCAGGCGCACGATGGCCGAGTCGACTTTTGGTGGCGGGTTGAACGCGCCAGGACCTACGTTAAACAGATGCTCGACCCGGCAGTGGTACTGGACCATGATCGACAGCCGGCCCCAATCACCGCCGCCAGGCCCTGCCGCCAGACGCTCGACCACTTCTTTTTGCAGCATGAAGTGCATGTCGCGAATCAGGTGGGCGTTGTGCAGCAGGTGGAAAATCAGCGGTGTAGAGATGTTATATGGCAGGTTGCCGACTACGCGCAGGCTGCCAGGTGCCGCATTCAAACTGGTGAAATCGAACTTCAGCGCATCACCCTGATGCAGGTTGAAGTTGCTCTTGCCAGCGAACTGCTGGTTGAGGATCGGGATCAGGTCCTTGTCCAGTTCCACCACGTCGAGCTGGGCGCCGCTGCTGAGCAGGCCCTGGGTCAGCGCGCCCTGGCCGGGGCCGATTTCCAGGAGGCGGTCTTCGGCCTTGGCATGGATGGAGCGCAGGATGCGGTCGATAACGCCGGCGTCGTGCAGAAAGTTCTGGCCAAAGCGCTTGCGCGCCTTGTGTTGGTATTGCTCGGTCATAAACGGGTCTCGGCCATCTGGTAGGCGGTTTCCAGGGCGACTTGCAGGCTGCCGGTGTCGATCTTGCCGCTACCGGCCAGGTCCAGGGCGGTGCCGTGGTCGACCGAGGTGCGGATGATCGGCAAGCCGAGAGTCACATTGACTGCTGCGCCAAAGCCTTTGTATTTCAGCACAGGCAGGCCCTGGTCGTGGTACATCGCCAGCACTGCATCGCAGTGCTCCAGATATTTGGGGGTAAACAGAGTGTCGGCGGGCAGCGGGCCGCGTAGGTCCATGCCTTCGCCGCGAAGGCGCTCTAGTGTGGGTTCGATGATATCGATTTCTTCATGGCCCAGGTGTCCGCCTTCACCGGCATGGGGGTTGAGCCCACAGACCAGGATGCGTGGCTGGGCGATGCCGAATTTTTCTTTCAGGTCGGTGTGCAGGATTCGCGTCACCCGCTCCAGACGCTCCGGCGTGATCGCATCGGCAATCTCGCGCAGCGGCAGGTGGGTGGTGACCAGCGCCACGCGCAGACCACGGGTGGCGAGCATCATGACCACTTGCGCGGTATGGGTCAGGTCGGCGAGGAATTCCGTGTGCCCGGAAAAAGCGATACCGGATTCATTGATTACGCCTTTGTGCACCGGAGCGGTGATCATGCCGGCAAAATGCCCGTCCAGGCAGCCCTGGCCAGCGCGGGTGAGGGTTTCCAGGACGAAAGCGGCGTTGGCCTTGTCCAGTTGCCCGGCGACCACCTTGGCATTGAGCGGTGTATCCCACACATACAGGCTGTTGGCGGGAGCGGGAGCATCCGGCCAGTTGTCCGGCGTGACGGGCAGCACATCGACAGCCACGCCCAACTGCGCGGCCCGCTCAAGGAGCAGGTCGCGGCTGGTAATGGCTATCAGGGGGTGTGGCTGGGCGTGCGCGGCGAGCAGCAGGCACAGGTCGGGACCTATGCCGGCCGGTTCGCCGGGTGTCAGCGCGAAACGCTTGGGTTTCACTGTGCTGCCTGGTCGGCGCCAGGGAGTTTGATTTCCACATACGCTTCGTCACGGATCTGACGCAGCCAGGTTTGCAGCTCTTCGTCGTACTTGCGATTACGCAGCACGGTCATTGCTTGCTGTTCGCGAGCCTGGGTCGTGCTGTCGGTGGCGCGACGACCAAGGACTTCCAGCACGTGCCAGCCGTATTGGGTCTGGAATGGCTTGGACAGCTGACCTTGCGGGGTCTTGGCCATCACTTCGCGGAACTCCGGAACCAGTACATTCGGGTCGATCCAGTTCAGGTCGCCGCCATTGAGGGCGGAACCCGGATCTTCCGAGAAGCTTTTCGCCAGTTCGCCGAAATCTTCGCCTGCTTCGATGCGGGCGTAGAGCGACTCGGCCAGGGCCTTGGTCTTTGCTTCGTCACGGATTGGGCTTGGTTTGACCAGGATGTGGCGTACGTGCACTTCGTCACGCACTTGCGCCTCACCGCCACGCTTGTCGGTGATCTTCAGGATGATGAAGCCCCCCGGCGTGCGCATCGGTTGGGTGATGTCGCCCACAGCCATGGTGCTCAGCAGGCGATCGAAGGGTGGCGGCAGTTGAGCGGCTTTACGCCAGCCCATGTCGCCACCTTCCAGTGCGGTTTCGCTGGCGGACTTGGCGATTGCCAGCTGACCGAAGTCAGCGCCTTGCTTGAGCTGCTGGTAAACCGCGTCGGCCTGCTTGGCGGCATTCTGGATGGCGTCGGAGTTGGCGCTTTCCGGCGTAGGAATCAGGATGTTGGCCAGGCGGAATTCTTCGGACAGCTGCATTTTGCCAAGATCCGAGGCCAGGAAGTTCTTCACTTCCTGTTCGGAGACCTGGATGCGTTCGGCAACGCGGCGCTGACGCACACGGCTGATGACCATTTCGCGGCGAATCTGGTCACGTGCGTCGTCGTAGGACAGGCCGTCACGCGTCAGGGCGGCGCGGAACTGCTCGACCGACATGTTGTTGCGCTGGGCAATCGTGCCGACGGCCTGGTTCAGTTCTTCATCGGTAATGCGGATGCCGGAGCGCTCGCCGATCTGCAGTTGCAGGTTCTCGACGATCAGGCGCTCAAGCACCTGTTGCTCCAATACGCTGGCCGGTGGCACGGCGGTGCCGCGCTTGGCGATGGTTTGCTGGACTTCATGGACCCGTTGGTCCAGTTGGCTCTGCATGACCACGTCGTTGTCGACAATGGCCACCACTTTATCGATGGACTGTACCGCGGCGTTGGCCGCGGTACCCAGGAACAGCGCGCCCAGCAACAGCGGGCGCAGACAATCAGAAAGCTTGGTCTTCACGTTCACGATAACCTTGGATGCCTTTGTCGAGGAAACTCTCTACTTTGGAGCCAGTGAGGCCGCCGAGTCCCTTCAGAACAATTTGGAGGAAGACGCCATGGTCGCCTTTTTCGTTTTCCGGGGCGTCTTGACTGGTTTCGTCATAATCGACCCAGTAACGGTTGATCAGGCGCAGTTTCCAGCAGCAGTTGTCGTACTCGAAGCCACCGAAGGCTTCCAGGGTACGGTTGCGGTTGTAGTCGTACTGCCAGCGGCTGATGACGTTCCATTGCGGCACGACAGGCCAGATCACCGAGAAGTCGTGCTGTTCGATCTTGTAGTAGTCCTTCACGTAGCCAGGTTGGCCCGGGGTGCCATAGTCACCGCCGCCGACCTGCCATGTACCGGAGTTCTGGTCGTAACGAACCTGGTCATTGCGATAGCGATAGCCGGCGTTGATGACCTTGTTCGGGTTGTCCTCAGGCTGGTAGTGGAACATCGCGCTGCCCGAACGAGGGCTGCGGCTGTCCGGGTCCCAGTTGTAGTCGGCCGTGGTCCGCCAGTCGCGGTTCCAGCGGTATTCGTACTCCAGCGCATAAGGAGAGACGTCAGAGTGCGCATCTTCGCGGGTTTTTGCATCGATGCCCGGCAGCTGGACTTCGCGGTCCTTGAAGTAGAGGGCCTGGCCGACGCTGATGCGTTGGCGTTCGAAGCCGTTTTCTTCGATCCAGCGACTGGTCACGCCCAGGGACAGTTTGTTCTCGTCGCCGACACGATCGGAGCCAGAGAAACGGTTGTCACGGAACAGCGATGCATAGCTGAAGGTGTATTCGCTGGTGTCGAATACCGGAATGTCTTCCTGGTCCTTCTCGGGTACGTAGAGGTAGAACAGGCGTGGTTCGAGGGTCTGGTTATAGTTCTTGCCAAACCAGTTGGTCTTGCGATCGAAATACAGGCCGCTGTCGATGCTGGCGATTGGCACACCACGGTTCTGGTTGCTGTCGAACGTGCCATTGAGCCGGTCCTGTTCTGCACTCTGCGCGGCAATCTGGCTTTTGCCGATGCTGTCCAGGTCCAGTTGGTACTGCGTGTACTGGTACTTGAGTTTAGGCGTCAGGAAGCCGTAGCTCGCCTCCATCGGGAAGCTGACCGCTGGCGCAAGGTTGAGGCGATCGCCATTGGCACGGGCCAGGCCTTGAACGTTTTGGTCGAGGCGCGGCTCAACATTGCCGTCTTCATCGGTGTAGTCGCCGTTCTTCAAATCCCGATCGAACCGCACAAGCTCAGTGTCATAGGTGAAATTCAGACCACCTGGACGATCCGGTAGCGCACCGTTGAAGGTGATCTGCGGCAAACGGTCATACGGGGTGATGTTCGACACAGTCGCCAGTTGATAGGCCTGGGCATTCACGCGGGCGGTGTAACTGTCGCCGCGGTAGGTAACAGCACCCTGCTGGTTGACGTAGTCGGCGCTCTTCACGCCAATCTGGTCGGTCTGCAGATCCTGGAAGTAATAAGGGTCGCTGATCTTGGTGTAATCGACCTGGGTCAGGACACGCGAATCAAGACCACCCTTGTGCTGCCAGTTGTACATGTAGCGGGTTTTATCGTAATCGGTCTGCAGCTTACGATCGTCGTTCTCATCATTGAGGTACGCCGCGCCGAACTGACCTTCGCTGGACTTGGTCAGGTAGCGGAATTCGCCTTCCATCAACAGGCCGCGATCGCTCATGTAGCGTGGGTACAACGTGGCATCGTAGTTTGGAGCCAGGTTGAAGTAGTACGGCGTAACCAGAAGGAAACCGGTATCGGTGCCGGTGCCGATGGTCGGCGGCAGGAAGCCGGATTGACGGCGGTCGTCGATCGGGAAGTAGATATACGGCGTGTACAGGACCGGAATGTCCTTGACCCGCAGTGTCACGTTGGTCGCGGTACCGAAGCCGGTCGCCGGGTTCAAGGTGATGTTGTTACCCTTGAGTTGCCAGGCGTTGCTGTTCGGTTCGCACGTGGTGTACGTGCCATCCTTGAGGCGGATGATCGCGTTCTCGGCACGCTTGGCGTACAGCGCGTTACCGCGGATACGCGATTTGTGCATCACGTATTCGGCGTTGTCGATCTTGGCTTCACCGGTATCGAGCTGCACGTCGGCGTGGTCACCTACGATCAGTGCACCGTTGTCGCGAATGCGCACGTTGCCGCTCAGCTCGCCACGGCTCTCGGCCTGGTAAAGGTTGGCTTCATCGGCTTCGACCTGCATGCTGCCCTGGCGCATGACCACGTCACCGGCCAGGCTGGCGACCTGCTCATCCTGCTTGTAGCGGGAGGCTTTGGCGCCGACAAAGGTCGGGGCGTCACTTTTATTCGTCTTGTCATTCATGCCAGGACGAATCGGTTCGATATAGGAACCAGAGCAGTAAGGACCGGTTTCGGCCAATTGTGCTGCAGTGAGCTGCTCGCGCGGAACCCAGTCGAGGTGGCTGTAGTCTGCGCTACGCGACTTCAGGCCACGGCCTTTGGATTCGGTGACCAGTGCAGGTTTGGCCCCCGTGTCTTCGCTGGCGCCCGTTTCGGCGGGTGACTCGCCGGTGGCGGAGACTGCGCTGCCCTCGTGGACTGGACGCGGTGGCAATGCAGCCGCCGGCGATTTTGGCGCACAATTCCAGGCACCCGAAGCGGAGACCGAGCAGTCATACTGTTCCGCGGCGACCACGAAAGGGCTGGCCAAGGGTTGCAGAGCCAGCAAACTGCCGGTCATCAACAACGGAAATTTTTTACGAAACGCGGGGGATTTCAATGCCATCTTAATAGTCCGGGCTTCCTGCGTGCCATCTGCCCGCGGTGTGGGCCGCACGCCTCTCGATGGTCTGAAAAAGATGCTGGATAATAAAGCATGACCCGCTTGACGGCTAGCGCCGTCGGAGACCCTTGCAATGCCTGACCAAGATATACGTTTGCAACACCTGAAAGTTTGGCTCGATGAGCAATTGGCAATTCTTTTTGCACAACATGGATGGGGTGCCGTACCCCCGGCCACGTTGACTGCGGCAAGTAGCGACGCGAGTTTTCGGCGCTATTTTCGGTGGGAGGGTGCAGGTCATAGCTTGATCGTGATGGACGCACCTCCGCCCCAGGAAAACTGCAAGCCTTTCGTGGATATCGCTTTTCTGCTGGCGAAATCCGGGATAAATGTGCCGAAAATCTACGCCGAAGACCTTGAGCGCGGATTTCTTTTGCTCAATGACCTGGGCAACCAGACCTACCTGGACGTGATCGACAGCGAAAACGCCGACAATTTGTTCAACGATGCCCTGCAAGCGCTACTGGCGTTCCAGCAATTGCCGATGGTTGCGCCATTGCCGAGTTACGACGTGGCGCTGTTGCGACGCGAGCTGCAATTGTTTCCCGAGTGGTACGTCAAGCATGAGTTGGGCGTCGAGTTCGATGCGGCGCAGCAAGTGCTCTGGCAGCAGGTCAGCGATCTGTTGATCGACAGTGCCCTGGCCCAGCCGAAGGTCCTGGTTCATCGCGACTACATGCCACGCAACCTGATGCTCAGCGAACCCAACCCGGGCGTGCTGGATTTCCAGGACGCCGTCTATGGTCCTGTCACCTATGACGTAACCTGCCTGTTCAAGGATGCCTTCCTCAGTTGGCCCGAGGAGCGCGTGCGCGGCTGGCTGGAAAATTACTGGCAGCAAGCGGCTGCGCTGGACATTCCGGTGCAGCCAGACTTCGAAGACTTCCTGCGCGCCAGCGACCTGATGGGCGTGCAGCGTCACTTGAAAGTGATCGGTATCTTCGCCCGCATTTGCCACCGCGACGGCAAACCGCGCTACCTGGGCGATGTACCACGCTTCTTTGCCTATATAGATGCAGTGATTGCGCGTCGTCCTGAACTGGCTGGGCTGGATGTATTGCTGGCCAGCCTGCGTGCCGGAGTGACCGCATGAAGGCGATGATTCTGGCGGCAGGCAAGGGCGAGCGCATGCGTCCCTTGACCCTGACCACGCCCAAGCCGCTGGTGCGCGCCGGTGGCGTGCCGCTGATCGAGTATCACCTGCGAGCCCTGGCGGCGGCAGGTTTTACCGAGATCGTGATCAATCATGCCTGGCTGGGCCAGCAGATCGAAGACTATCTGGGCGATGGCTCGCGCTACGGCGTGAGCATTCGCTACTCGGCCGAAGGTGAACCCCTGGAGACCGGTGGCGGAATCTTCCGCGCCTTGCCTTTGTTGGGTGACGAAGCTTTCCTGGTGGTCAACGGTGACATCTGGACCGACTACGACTTCAGCGTGCTGCATCAACCCATTACCGGGCTGGCGCATCTGGTGCTGGCCGACAACCCGCCCCATCATCTCGCCGGAGACTTCAGCCTGAGCGACGGCCAGGTCCGGGACGGTCAGCCGGACACCGCAACCCTGACCTACAGCGGTATCGCCGTGCTGCATCCACAGTTGTTCGATGGCTGCTCGGCAGGAGCGTTCAAGCTCGCGCCGCTATTGCGCAAGGCTATGGCAGACGGGCTAGTGAGCGGCGAACACCTGAGGGGGCATTGGGTCGATGTCGGCACTCACGAGCGCCTGGCCGAAGCTGAAACCCTGATCGAAGCGAGCCGCTGACATGCTGTGGCCAGGGACGCTGATCGGAACCGGAGTGGGGTTTGCCATCGCCAGCATTCCGGGTGCCATGCTTGGCGCCTTGTTGGGGCAGGTGCTGGATCGGCACCTGCACCTGCAAAGCCTGGCGCATTTGCGCGAAAAGCTCGGAGGGCGATCTGTCCTGCGCAACGACGAGTTGTTGTTTGTGTTGCTGGGACGCCTGGCCAAGTGTGATGGACGGGTCGTGGAGGGGCATATCCAGCAGGCTCGCGCGGAGATGCGTGCCCTGGAAATGTCCGAATCGGCACAGCGCCGGGCGATTGCCGCGTTCAATCGTGGCAAGTCGGGCAGTGACCGGTTGCGTGGCCATTTGCGCAGGCTAAGGTCTCAACCCTATGCGGCAGAAGGGGTCTTGCGCGCTTGTTGGCGGATGGTTTGGGCTGATGGGCATGCGGGCAATCGCGAGCGTGAGCTGCTCTTTCAGTGGGGTAATTGGCTGGGGTGGTCCGAACGGCAGGTCAGGGCGTTGGCGGCCGATTACGAGCCACAGCATCGTCCGTTGGTCAGCAGCGTGACAACCTATCAGGACGCTTTGCGGCTGTTGGGTGTAACTGCCACCAGTGAGCCCGCCCAGATCAAGCGCGCCTATCGACGCCTGCTCAGTCGTCATCACCCGGACAAGATTGCCGGCAGTGGTGCAACGGCGTCGCAGGTTCGAGAGGCCACCGATAAGACGCGCGAGCTGCACAACGCCTATACGCTGATTCGTCAACGGCGGGACTTTCGTTAGCAGCGAAGCGTTGCGTCGCCCCGAGAATGGGGCGACTCAGTCCATCAGTTCGACGCATTCTGTGGATTCAACCAGCCCCGCACCCGGCGCACCAATTGTTCCTGTTGTGCCTTGTTATTGCCTGGCAAGGCCTTGAGCGAGACCTGGCTGAAGGCCGAAGTCTTCAGGCGTTTGCTGGCCTGCAGGCGGGCCAGCGCCGCGTTGCGGTCCAGCGGCTTGTCCATATAGAAGAAGTCGACGGTGGGCAGCTTGAGGGTTGGCGCGAGTTCGTCCAGTTCAGGGAGCGCTTTGTTCGGTGTCTGCGCGGCGACCATGACGAAGCGCTCGACCTGCGCCGTCTGCCTCTCGCTCAAATACCGCGCAGCCCAATAGGCGCCCGTACCATGTCCCAGCAGCACCATGCTGCGAGCACTTTGCTGTTCAGCAAAAGCGATGGCTGCGTCGATGCGGGCGAAGATTCGCTCGGCGTCAGCCTTGCTCTGCTCGTCAGGCGTTTCGGCGACGGCCTTGTCCGCCACCTCGGCTTCGCCGCCCGCGGCCTGTTCGATGGGCGCTGCGGTGGTCGAGTCTTTGCTGCCGACGTCTGGCGCTTTGGCTGCTGGAGTGGCTTGCACCCCGCGCGGCGTCATGGCTTCGCTTTGCAAATCAGGCAGGGTGATACTCAGGCTGCTCCATTGGGCATCCGGTAATTGGCGGCGCAGCGGGCCGATTGCTTGCGGCCAGTCAACGGTTTCGCCAGCGCCAGGAATGATAATGACCGCACCTTTGGGGTCGGCGGTATTGGCCGCCTTCCACAGGGCCAGGAACGTATCGGAGCCTGCTTGCAATTGCTGTTGTTCCTGGCGCGGAATTTTTCGCTCCAGTGCAATGGCTTCTTCCTGACTACGCTCAGGCAACGGCTGGCGTTCGAGTGGTTTTGTTTCGGAGGGGGTTTCTGCCGCGGCAGGCGTCGGGTCGGCTGCTTCAACGGAAAAAGCCCATGGCAGGACCAGCGACAGGCACAATGCTGGCAGTGCCAGGCGGTAGACAGGGAGCATTGGATATTCCAGGCCAGAAGTTATTCCGGCAGCCTAATGGGTTGGTCAGTCTTTGTCAGTGTGTGAGAGTTCGATGATGCGTTTTCGCTGCCTGTGGGTTATCGGCTGTTTGTGGTTGCCCTTGATGGGCTGGGCGGCGGTAGCGCCACCGGCGCATGTCGCGCCATTGTCGGCAGGCCAGCAACAGTGGTTGGCGCAGCAGGGCGATTTGCGGGTGGGACTGGTGTTGCAAGCGCCCTACGCCCAGTACGACCGCCGCTTGCAGCGCCTGTCCGGGGTCAATGTCGAGCTGATGAAGTGGCTGGCCAAGTCGCTCAAGGTCGAACTGAGCTGGCGCAACTTTCCCGATCTCGAGCAATTGGAGGCGGCCGCTCGCGCCGGCGAAATCGATCTCGCCCCGGGGCTGACCCAGACCCCTGGCGGCCTGCGCCTCTGGCAGTTTTCCGATCCGTACATGCGGGTGCCACAGCTGGTGGTCAGCGACCAGAAAAGCACTGGGGCGGTTGAGCTGGAAAAACTCGACAGCCAAACCCGCGTCGCCGTGCGCATGCCCAGTGCCACCGCCGACTACCTGCGTGGAAACTATCCGCATTTGAACCTGCAGGGTGTACCGGCCGAACGCCAGGCCTTGCAACTGTTGCTAAGCCAGCAAGCCGCCTACGCGGTGGTCGACGAGGCACAATTGGGGCGATTGTCCGTTGAACCGGAGTTCTCCGGGCTGGTGGTGGTCGGTGATATCGGCTTGCCACAGCTGCTGCGGGTGGCCACGCGTCGCGACCTGCCGGAGCTGGCCGGCATTGTCGAAAGCGCGCTGCGGGCGATCCCGGCGAAGGACCTGGAGGCGCTGCACAACCAGTGGCTGCAACCCAAGTACCCGCGGCTCACCGAATCCCCGGGATTCTGGCAAAACCTCTGCCTGCTGCTGTTGGTACTGGCGCTCAGCGCCATGGCCATCGTGTTCTGGCAACGACGCCAGCAGCACAGTCTGGAGCAACGACTGGCGGCGGCGCAGGCAGACATTGCCCTGCGTGCCGCCAGTGAAGAGGCCCTGCGGCTCACGCAGTTTTCCATCGACCAGAGTACCGTCGGCATTCTCTGGGTGAATTGGGACAGCCACGTGCGCTACGCCAACCGCGCTGCCGAAACCATGCTGGGCTATCCGCCCGGAGGGATTATCGACCGGCCATTGATCGAGTTCGAACCCGAACTGCACATGGATCGCTGGTTGAACCTGTGGAAGCGCGCCAGGGCCAGCGACGACGCGCCGCAAAGTTTTGAATCCAATTGCCTGCGGGCCGATGGCAGCATCCTGCCGGCCGATGTCTCCCTGAGTTTTTTGCGCTTTCGCGATGGCGAGTACCTGGTGGTCTACCTGACCGATGTCACTGAACGTCGTCGCGCCCTGGCGGCGTTGCAGGAAAGTGAAGCACGCTTGCAAGGGATCGCGGCGAATGTGCCGGGCCTGGTCTTTCGCCTGGAACGGGCGCCGGTGACCGGCCAGATCGACTTTGCCTACATCAGTGAGGGCAGCGAGAGCCTGGTGGGTTACTCGCCAGCGACCCTGGCCCATCGTGACAAAGGCCTGCGCAGCCTGGTGCATCCGGACGACAAGGCCAGCTATCACCAGACCCAGGATCGTGCGCTGGACACTGACAGCGACTGGTCCTGGCAAGGGCGGATCCTTACGCGTCAGGGGGAACAACGCTGGGCGGAAATCAAGGCGATAACCCGTCGACTCGAGGGCGGCGCCTACGTTTGGGATGGCATTGTCTGGGACATCAGCGAGAGCAAGCGCATCGAACTGGAACTGGCGAGCTCGCGTGAGCAACTGCGCGAATTGTCGGCGCACCTTGAAAGCGTGCGCGAAGAGGAGAAGGCGCGCATTGCCCGGGAAGTTCACGACGAATTGGGCCAGATGTTGACGGTGCTCAAGCTGGAAACGTCCATGTGCGAGCTGGCTTATGCGCAACTCGACCCCGGATTGAACGAGCGCCTGAACAGCATGAAGCGTTTGATCGCACAGCTGTTCCAGCTGGTACGCGATGTGGCGACGGCGTTGCGGCCACCGATCCTCGATGCCGGGATAGCCTCGGCCATCGAATGGCAGGCACGCCGGTTTGAGGCGCGTACGCAGATTCCGTGCCTGGTACAGGTGCCGGAAAACTTGCCCGTGCTCAGTGATGCCAAGGCCATCGGCCTGTTTCGTATACTTCAGGAAGCGCTGACCAATGTCATGCGCCACGCCCAGGCGCATACTGTCGAACTGACACTTACTCTTGAAGGCGACGAGTTGTGCCTGACCGTCAGCGATGATGGCGTAGGATTTGTCGCCGAAAGCGGCAGGCCAACATCCTTTGGGTTGGTCGGCATGCGCGAGCGGGTGTTGATCATGGGCGGGCAACTGTCCCTTGAGAGTGAGCCGGGTGAGGGCACGACCCTGACTGTGCGAGTACCCTTGGATAAGGAGACGTAAGTGATCCGTGTACTGGTTGCCGAAGACCACACCATTGTCCGCGAAGGCATCAAGCAATTGATCGGCCTGGCCAAGGACCTGCTGGTGGTGGGGGAGGCGAGCAATGGCGAACAGCTGCTCGAAACCTTGCGGCATGTGCCCTGCGAAGTGGTGCTGCTGGATATCTCCATGCCGGGTGTCAACGGCCTTGAGGCGATCCCGCGGATCCGTGCCTTGAACAATCCGCCGGTGATCCTGGTGTTGTCGATGCATGACGAGGCACAAATGGCGGCACGGGCCTTGAAAGTCGGTGCGGCAGGCTATGCCACCAAGGACAGTGATCCGGCGCTGTTGCTGACGGCCATCCGCCGGGTGGCAGCGGGAGGGCGCTATATCGATCCGGACCTGGCCGACCGAATGGTCTTCGAAGTCGGCCTGACCGATTCGCGGCCGCTGCACTCACTGCTCTCGGAGCGTGAGTTTTCGGTGTTCGAACGCCTGGCCCAGGGCGCCAACGTCAACGACATTGCCCAGCAACTGGCGTTGAGTAGCAAAACCATCAGTACCCACAAGGCGCGGTTGATGCAGAAACTCAATATCACCTCGCTGGCGGAGCTGGTGAAGTACGCGATGGAACACAAGCTCCTCTGAAAAACACCCCCACCCCCTGCGCGCGTCGCCATGTCCATTTGCGACATGCCTGATCAACCGCTATTGCTCGTTCTTGCGGCGTGCAGCTCACCGCTCGCCGCTGCGCTTGCCAAAGCGCGCCATCCTTGTAGGGCAATCCCTACCCCCAGCCTTCCATATGGCTGAGGCGATTCTCTCTTGCCCCCCGATTTGCGCAGGTCCCAGCGTCCACTAGGCTTAGTCCACAGCAGTCATCAACAACAAAGGTGTGGGTATGAGCCAGGTCGATTCAAGCGCAGGGGCCAATGATGTTCTGGTCAGCTTTCGTGGAGTGCAGAAGAGCTACGATGGCGAGAACCTGATCGTCAAGGACCTCAACGTGGACATTCGCAAAGGCGAATTCCTCACCTTGCTCGGCCCCTCAGGCTCCGGCAAAACCACCAGCCTGATGATGCTCGCCGGTTTCGAAACTCCGACAGCAGGTGAGATCCTGCTGGCC
The DNA here is from genome assembly GCF_058791355.1 of Pseudomonas sp. EB271-G4-1. Classification (NCBI taxonomy): domain Bacteria; kingdom Pseudomonadati; phylum Pseudomonadota; class Gammaproteobacteria; order Pseudomonadales; family Pseudomonadaceae; genus Pseudomonas; species Pseudomonas sp. EB271-G4-1. The sequence continues at coordinate 26,268 of NZ_JBYTEO010000032.1, read as the reverse complement.
GGACGCGCCATCAACAACGTGCCGCCGCACAAGCGTGACATCGGCATGGTCTTCCAGAACTATGCGTTGTTCCCGCACATGACGGTTGCCGAGAACCTGGCGTTCCCTCTGACTGTGCGCGGGCTGAACAAAAGCGACGTCAGCGATAAGGTCAAGAAAGTCCTGAGCATGGTGCAGCTCGATGCCTTTGCCCAGCGTTATCCGGCACAACTGTCCGGTGGCCAGCAGCAGCGCGTGGCGCTGGCCCGCGCACTGGTGTTCGAGCCGCAACTGGTGCTGATGGACGAACCCCTCGGCGCACTGGATAAACAGTTGCGCGAACACATGCAGATGGAAATCAAGCACCTGCACCAGCGTCTGGGTGTGACCGTGGTCTACGTGACCCACGACCAGGGCGAAGCCCTGACCATGTCCGATCGTGTGGCCGTTTTCCATCAGGGCGAGATCCAGCAGATCGCGCCTCCACGTACGTTGTATGAAGAGCCGAAAAACACCTTCGTCGCCAACTTCATTGGCGAAAACAACCGTCTTAACGGCCGTCTGCACAGCCAGACCGGCGACCGTTGCGTGGTCGAACTGGGCCGTGGTGAAAAAGTTGAAGCCCTGGCGGTGAACGTCGGCAAGACCGGTGAACCGGTGACCTTGTCCATTCGCCCGGAACGCGTGAGTCTCAATGGCTCCAGCGAGTCTTGCATCAACCGCTTCTCGGGACGGGTAGCGGAATTCATCTATCTGGGCGACCACGTCCGGGTTCGCCTGGAGGTCTGTGGCAAGACCGACTTCTTCGTGAAACAACCGATTGCCGAGCTCGATCCTGCGCTCGCGGTCGGTGACGTGGTTCCGCTTGGCTGGCAGGTCGAACACGTTCGCGCGCTCGATCCCATTCTAGAGGCGAACTGATCGCCCCGGCTTCAACAACACAAACCCTGCACGTGGAGAGAACAATAAATGTTGAGATCCCTGAAATTCACCGCTCTGGCACTGGGCATGATGGGGGCAGCAAGCGCAATGGCAGCTGGCCCGGACCTGACCGTGGTGTCCTTTGGCGGGGCGAACAAGGCGGCGCAGGTCAAAGCCTTCTACGCACCGTGGGAAGCGGCAGGCAACGGCAAGATCGTGGCGGGCGAATACAACGGTGAGATGGCCAAGGTCAAGGCCATGGTCGACACCAAGAGCGTGTCCTGGGATCTGGTAGAAGTCGAATCACCAGAACTGTCCCGTGGTTGCGACGAAGACATGTTCGAGCAACTCGACCCGGCCCTGTTCGGCAAGACCGAGGACTACGTCAAAGGCGCTATCCAGCCATGCGGCGTAGGTTTCTTCGTGTGGTCGACCGTGTTGGCCTACAACGCCGACAAACTGAAGACCGCGCCGACCAGCTGGGCGGATTTCTGGGACACCAAGCAATTCCCAGGCAAGCGAGGCCTGCGTAAAGGCGCCAAGTACACCCTGGAGTTCGCACTGATGGCTGACGGCGTTGCGCCAAAAGACGTCTACAAAGTGCTGGCCGGTAAAGATGGACAGGATCGCGCGTTCAAGAAACTCGACGAACTCAAGCCCAACATCCAGTGGTGGGAAGCTGGCGCACAACCGCCGCAATACCTCGCTTCCGGTGACGTGGTCATGAGCTCGGCCTACAACGGCCGCATCGCCGCCGTGCAGAAAGAAAGCAACCTGAAAGTGGTGTGGAACGGCGGTATCTACGACTTCGACGCATGGGCCATCCCAAAAGGTCTGGATGCCAAGCGTGCGGAAGCGGCGAAGAAATTCATCGCCTTCTCGGTACAACCACAGCAGCAGAAGACCTACTCGGAAAACATCGCCTACGGCCCGGCCAATACCCAGGCCGTACCGTTGCTGGCCAAGGATGTCCTGAAGGACATGCCGACCACCCCGGAAAACATCGCCAACCAGGTACAGATCGACGTCAGCTTCTGGGCTGACAACGGCGAGCAACTGGAACAGCGCTTCAATTCCTGGGCTGCGAAGTAAGACCGCAGCGCGGGCTTATGCTGTAGGAGCTGCCGAAGGCTGCGATCTTTTGATCTTCAGCGGTCTCTAAGCCGCCAAAAGATCGCAGGCTGCGCCAGCTCCTACAGGGGCCAGTGAATGGTTCAAGAACATTGATGTAATGCGGCATCGCGCTGTTTGATGCCGCCCATCCAAAGATTTCCGGAGTACGCCATGGCTATCGCCGTTCCCGTGAACGCGGGCACTGACCCCACCTTGAAGCAGCGGCTCAAGCACGCCGAGCGGGTCAACCGCTGGAAGGCCCAGGCGTTGATCGCGCCGCTGGTGCTGTTCCTGTTGCTGGTGTTCCTGGTGCCAATCGTGGCGCTGCTCTACAAAAGCGTGGGTAACCCGGAAGTGGTCGGTGGCATGCCGCGCACCGTGGCGGCCATCGCCAGTTGGGACGGCCGAGGCCTGCCTGCCGAACCGGTCTACAAGGCGGCCAGCGAAGACCTCGCCGAAGCGCGCAAGAATCAGACCCTGGGCGATTTGTCCAAGCGCTTGAACATGGAGTTGGCCGGCTATCGTAGCCTGCTGACCAAAACCGCCCGCGCCTTGCCGTTCGCCGCTGAACCGGCCTCTTATAAAGAAGCGCTGGAAGGTCTCGACGAGCGCTGGGGTGACCCGGCCTACTGGCAAGCCGTACGCCGCAATACCAGCAACATTACGCCGTACTATCTGCTGGCCGCGGTCGATCACCGCATCGACGACCTCGGCGAAATTGCCCCGGCCACACCGGACCAGGCGATCTACCTCGACATCTTTGCCCGCACTTTCTGGATGGGCCTGATCATCACCGTGATCTGCCTGGTACTCGCGTATCCCCTGGCTTACCTGTTGGCGAACCTGCCATCGCGCCAGAGCAACCTGCTGATGATTCTGGTGCTGCTACCGTTCTGGACCTCGATCCTGGTTCGGGTTGCCGCGTGGATCGTATTGCTGCAATCGGGTGGCTTGATCAACAGCGGCCTGATGGCCATGGGCATCATTGATAAGCCGCTGGAGCTGGTGTTCAACCGCGTCGGTGTCTACATCTCGATGGTGCACATCCTGCTGCCGTTCATGATCCTGCCGATCTACAGCGTGATGAAAGGCATCTCGCCGACCTACATGCGTGCGGCGATTTCCCTGGGGTGCCATCCATTCGCCAGCTTCTGGCGGGTGTACTTCCCGCAAACCTATGCCGGTGTCGGCGCCGGTTGCCTGTTGGTGTTCATCCTCGCCATCGGCTACTACATCACCCCGGCGTTGCTGGGCAGCCCGAACGATCAGATGGTCAGCTACTTCGTCGCCTTCTACACCAACACCAGCATCAACTGGGGCATGGCGACCGCACTCGGTGGCCTGTTGCTCCTGGCGACCGTGGTGCTTTATCTGATTTACAGCTGGCTGGTGGGCGCCAGTCGCCTGCGCCTGAGCTAAGGGGAGAATGAAATGCTGAGTCCTTATATGTCGCCCATCGAGCGGGTGTGGTTCTACAGCTTGCGGATTCTCTGCGGCTTGATTCTGTTGTTCCTGATCCTGCCGGTGCTGGTGATCATCCCGCTGTCGTTCAACTCCGGCAGTTTCCTGGTGTACCCGCTGCAAGGCTTCTCGCTGCAGTGGTATCACGACTTTTTCGCCTCGGCGGAATGGATGCGCGCCCTGAAGAACAGCATCATCGTCGCGCCGGCCGCTACGGTGCTGGCCATGGTGTTCGGTACGCTGGCGGCCATCGGCCTGACCCGTGGCGACTTCCCCGGTAAACCGCTGGTGATGGCGCTGGTCATTTCGCCGATGGTGGTGCCCGTGGTGATCATTGGTGTGGCCAGCTATCTGTTCTTTGCGCCGTTGGGCCTGGGCAACAGCTTCTTTTCGCTGATTGTGGTGCATGCGGTGTTGGGCGTGCCGTTCGTGATCATCACCGTGTCGGCGACTTTGCAAGGGTTTAACCAGAACCTGGTGCGCGCGGCGGCCAGCCTCGGCGCTTCGCCGCTGACGGCGTTCCGTCGGGTGACTTTGCCGTTGATTGCGCCCGGGGTGATTTCCGGTGCTTTGTTTGCCTTCGCCACTTCCTTCGATGAGGTGGTGGTGACGCTGTTCCTCGCCGGCCCCGAGCAAGCGACTTTGCCACGGCAGATGTTCAGCGGTATCCGCGAAAACCTCAGCCCGACCATCGCCGCCGCCGCGACGCTGCTGATCGCCTTCTCGGTGATCCTGCTCCTGACCCTGGAGTGGCTGCGTGGGCGCAGCGAGAAACTGCGTACTGCGCAGGTCTAAAACTTCACACCGATCCACTGTGGGAGCGAGCCTGCTCGCGAAAGCGGAGTGTCAGTCGACTCAAATGTCGAGCACTCAGCCGTCTTCGCGAGCAGGCTCGCTCCCACCGTTGTTTTTGTGCTGATTCGCGAGCATGGTTCATTCACTACCTGAATATCAGCCAACCCCCAAACCCCAGCTACTCTTGTGCCCAGCTCCCACATCCATAAGAGGCTGCGCACATGAGTCTTTCCTCCTTCAAGATCGCCCACAAACTGATCACCGGCGCAGCGGCCATCGAGCAGTTGTCCGTCGAGCTGATGCGCCTGGACATCGACCACCCGCTGATCGTCACCGACGCTGCCTTGGTCAAGTCCGGCACGGTAGAGCTGGCGCTGGCCCAGCTTGGGGGGCGCACTTATGAGATTTTTGACCGGGTGTTGCCGGACCCGGAAATCGCCATCGTCGAAGACTGCATGCGGGTTTATCGCGATGGGGGGCATGACGGCTTGATTGGCCTGGGCGGTGGGAGTGCCATCGACATCGCTAAAAGCGTGGCGGCCTACGCCGGTTACCACGGCGCCCTCGAAGATTTGTTCGGGGTTGACCAGGTGCCACGCAAAGGCCCGCCACTGATCGCCATCCCCACCACGGCCGGCACCGGTTCGGAAGTCACCAACGTGGCGATCCTTTCCGACAAGGTCGCGCAGTTGAAGAAAGGCATCGTCAGCGATTACTTGTTGCCGGACGTGGCATTGGTAAGCCCGCAGATGACGCTGACTTGTCCGCGCGGGGTCACGGCGGCCAGCGGCGTCGATGCGCTGGTGCATGCCATCGAATCCTATCTGTCGGTCAATGCCTCGCCGATTACCGACGCCCTGGCCATCGGCGCCATAAAACTGATCGCCAAGGCGCTGCCCAAGGCCTACGCCAACCCGTCCAACCTGCAGGCCCGTGAAGACATGGCCACCGCGAGCCTGATGGCGGGCATGGCATTCGGTAATGCCGGGGTGGGTGCGGTGCATGCGCTGGCGTATCCCTTGGGAGGGCGCTTCAATATCGCCCATGGCGTGAGCAATGCCTTGCTGCTGTCCCATGTCATGACCTGGAACAAGATGGCCTGCATTGAACGCATGCAGGATATCGCCGAAGCCATGGGGGTGAGGACGGCTCATCTGAGCGCCAATGAAGCGGCCGACAAAGCTGTAGAGGCCATGACCGCGTTGTGCGCGGCGGTGGAAATCCCCCAAGGCCTGCGCAGTGTCGGGGTTCCCGAGGATGCGATTGCGGCGATGGCCGTGGAGGCAGCAGGGATCGAGCGCCTGATGCGCAACAATCCGCGCCGGTTGAGTGCTGTCGATATCGAGAAAATCTACCGGGCGGCCTACTGATCATCGCGCTTTCGGTGCGCGGGCCAAAGCATGAGGTATACAATGCGCGCCATCGTGATTCTGCTCAGAAAAGGTGCGTCATGCAGCCCTTCGTAATTGCTCCGTCGATTCTTTCCGCCGACTTCGCCCGCCTGGGCGAAGAAGTGGACAACGTCCTGGCCGCCGGCGCCGACTTCGTGCACTTCGATGTCATGGACAACCACTACGTGCCGAACCTGACCATCGGCCCGATGGTCTGCTCGGCGCTGCGCAAGTACGGCGTGACCGCGCCGATCGACGCGCACCTGATGGTCAGCCCGGTGGACCGCATCGTCGGTGACTTCATCGAAGCCGGCGCGACCTACATCACCTTCCACCCGGAGGCTACCCAGCACATCGACCGCTCCCTGCAACTGATCCGTGAGGGCGGTTGCAAGTCGGGCCTGGTGTTCAACCCGGCAACGCCGCTGGACGTGCTCAAGTACGTGATGGACAAGGTCGACATGATCCTGCTGATGAGCGTCAACCCGGGCTTTGGCGGGCAAAAGTTCATCCCTGGCACCCTCGACAAGCTGCGTGAGGCGCGGGCGCTGATCGACGCGTCGGGTCGTGACATTCGCCTGGAAATCGACGGTGGCGTCAACGTGAACAACATTCGTGAAATCGCTGCGGCAGGTGCTGATACCTTCGTTGCTGGTTCGGCGATCTTCAATGCACCGAACTACCAGGAAGTGATTGAAAAAATGCGTTCCGAACTGGCGCTGGCCCGCCCATGAGTGGCTTTGAGCAGCTGTTTCCCGGAACCCTGCCTCGACTGGTGATGTTCGACCTGGATGGCACCTTGGTCGACTCGGTCCCGGACCTGGCGGTGGCGGTGGACAAGATGCTGCTCAAGCTCGGTCGAGCACCGGCCGGTATCGAAGCGGTGCGTGAATGGGTGGGTAATGGCGCGCCGGTGCTGGTGCGCCGTGCCCTGGCCGGCGGTATCGACCACTCGAAGGTCGATGACGCCGAGGCCGACAGCGCGCTGGAGATTTTCATGCAGGCGTATGCCGATAGCCATGGGTTGACCGTGGTCTACCCCGGTGTGCGCGATACGCTTAAATGGCTGCAAAAGCAGGGCGTCGAGATGGCGCTGATTACCAACAAGCCGGAGCGCTTCGTCGCGCCGCTGCTGGATCAGATGAAAATCGGCCGATATTTCAAGTGGATCATTGGCGGCGACACCCTGCCACAGAAAAAACCCGACCCGGCTGCGCTGTTTTTCGTAATGAAGATGGCCAATATCCCGGCCTCGCAATCCTTGTTCGTCGGCGACTCGCGCAGTGATGTACAGGCGGCGAAAGCGGCGGGGGTCAAGTGCGTGGCCTTGAGCTACGGCTACAACCACGGCCGGCCGATTGCCGAAGAGTCACCGGCACTGGTGATCGACGACCTGCGCAAGCTAATTCGCGGTTGCCTGGACCCGGCCGCTGAGATAACGTTGGCCGACGCTGTCCAACCCCCTTCTGGAAACGCCATCGTGGTGGTCACTCGCAAACTCTGGATGAAAGTCATCAAGGCCCTGGCCCGCTGGCGTTGGCGCGCCTGACTGATCCTTGCCGGTTGTCCGGCGCGTTTGCATACCTGACTGTTTGATCCTCAAGCCACGAGGCACCTCATGATCCGCGAAGAATTCCTGCGTTTGGCCGCTGCCGGCTATAACCGCATCCCGCTTGCTTGCGAAACCCTGGCCGACTTCGATACGCCGCTATCGATCTACCTGAAACTGGCCGACGAGCCCAACTCCTATTTGCTGGAGTCCGTACAGGGTGGCGAGAAGTGGGGTCGTTACTCGATCATCGGCCTGCCGTGCCGCACTGTGCTGCGGGTGCACGACCATCACGTCAGCGTGACCATCGACGGTGTCGAGACTGAAAGCCACGATGTAGAAGACCCACTGGCCTTCGTCGAAACCTTCAAGGCCCGTTACAACGTGCCGACGATTGCCGGTTTGCCGCGCTTCAACGGCGGCCTGGTGGGCTACTTCGGTTATGACTGCGTGCGTTATGTGGAAAAGCGTCTGGGCAAATGCCCGAACCCGGACCCGTTGGGCGTGCCGGACATTCTGCTGATGGTGTCCGACGCGGTGGTGGTGTTCGATAACCTCGCCGGCAAGATGCATGCAATCGTCCTGGCCGATCCGGCCCAGGAAGACGCCTTCGAGCAAGGCCGCACGCGCCTGGAAGAGTTGCTGGAAAAACTCCGCCAGCCAATTACCCCGCGCCGTGGCCTGGACTTCAGCAAGCAGCAGTCAGCCGATCCGGTGTTCCGTTCCAGTTTCACCCAGAACGATTACGAAAAAGCCGTCGACACCATCAAGGAATACATCCTGGCCGGTGACTGCATGCAGGTCGTGCCGTCCCAGCGCATGTCGATCGACTTCAAGGCAGCCCCCATCGATCTTTACCGAGCGCTGCGCTGCTTCAACCCGACGCCTTACATGTACTTCTTCAACTTCGGCGACTTCCACGTTGTCGGCAGTTCGCCAGAAGTGCTGGTGCGGGTCGAAGACAATCTGATCACCGTGCGCCCGATCGCCGGCACCCGTCCACGCGGGGCCAACGAAGAGGCCGATGTGGCACTGGAAAAGGACCTGCTGTCGGACGACAAGGAAATTGCCGAGCACCTGATGCTGATCGACCTCGGTCGTAACGACACGGGTCGCGTATCTGAAATCGGTTCGGTGAAACTCACCGAGAAAATGGTCATCGAGCGTTACTCCAACGTGATGCACATCGTGTCCAACGTCACCGGCCAATTGAAGGCCGGCCTGACGGCCATGGACGCACTGAGGGCGATTCTGCCGGCGGGCACCTTGTCTGGCGCACCGAAGATTCGTGCGATGGAAATCATCGACGAATTGGAACCGGTCAAGCGCGGTGTCTACGGCGGCGCCGTCGGCTACTTCGCCTGGAACGGCAACATGGACACCGCCATTGCGATCCGTACGGCGGTGATCAAGAACGGCGAGCTGCATGTGCAGGCCGGTGGCGGCATCGTTGCCGACTCGGTGCCAGCGTTGGAATGGGAAGAAACCCTGAACAAACGACGCGCGATGTTCCGTGCAGTGGCCCTGGCGGAACAAACCCCGGACGCCTGAGTTCGCCACTAACAATGTGGGAGCGAGCCTGCTCGCGAAGGAGCCGGCACAGCCAACTTTGATTTAGCCTGATCCACCGCTATCGCGAGCAGGCTCGCTCCCACAATGGCTTCACCAGCATAAAAAAAACGCGGCGCCCGTAAAGGCGCCGCGTTTTTTATGTTGGCTGTTTGCTTGATCAGAAGTCCAGCGCAACGCCCACGTTAATGCCTTGCTGGGTATAGTCATCATCCTTGCGCAACGTATACCCGCCACGCAGCGCCAGATCGGCCGTCAACTTGTGGCTGACGCCCAGGCTCACGCGGTTCAAGTGGCTCTGCGGTGTATAGCCAGCAAGCGTGAAATCGAGTGACGGCAAGCTATTGAGGGCGATGTTCACCTTCTGTACGTCATCTTCATACTCACGCTCGTAGGCATATTCGCCAAACACCTGGGTCTGCGAGGTGATCTGATACTTACCCTGAAGCCCGGCGCCGAGACGTTTCGAATCGCGTTTCTGATCATCAAAGGTCAGCGCCGTGGAGCGACTGGTATTTTCCGAATAACCGTCGACTTCCACTTTGGCGTAATCGGCACTGATGAACGGCGACAGGTGCCACTCACTGCCCGGCTGCGCTATGTCATAGCCCAGGCGTGTGCTGAAGGCCCAGAGATAGCCATCGGTGTCGCCTTTCTCCGCACCCTCACCCGCGCCTAGATCAAATTTGCGTTTGAGATTGTCGTAATCCAGCTTGCCGCCGGTCAATGCGGCATCGGCCCACCAACGGTTCTGCTGGAACTGGGCGAATACCGTGGCCAGGTAGCTGTTGAGTTTGTAGTCCGAATCGTTGTTGCCTGCCTCCAGGTTCTGGCGATAGAAGCCTGCCGCCACACCTACTCGCCAGGCTTCATTGAGGCGATAGCTGCCGCCGATGTTCAAGCTGTAGCCGTTGCCATCGGCATCGGCGCCGCTGCTTTGATGGTCCACATCGAGGTGCTGGCCGCCCCCGGCCACAATGGCCCGCCATTGGCCGACCGCCTGCCAGCTTTCCCAGTCGGATTGCCATTGGCTACGCAGTTCATCCTGATGCGCGCGTAGCGTGGCGTGGGCCATTTCCGGCAGCAGCGTCAGTTCCCAGGGTGCAGCGAGTAAGGAATAGGCGTAGTCGGACACCAGCTTTTGCCCGGCTTCGGTCGGATGAACCCCGTCGTTATAAACCAGCTTGCTGGGGTCGGGGGTGGCGCTGTTGATGCCAAAGGCGGCGTTTTCGGTGCAGCCGTCGCCGCTGAAGCAAGTCGCGGTCAGGTTCTGCCCGGTGGCAAAACCGAATCGCGCGGGATCGGCGAAGGTTTCCTGCAGCAACAGTGGAATGTTCAGCGGGATGATTTCGGCATCGATGCCCGCCAGTCGAGTGACCAGTTGCCGGTTGAAGGCCGCGCTCAGTTGCGAGGTCGGTCCCTGCAGAGGGCTGCCATTGATGGCAGGGGTCAAGCCCAGGTCAGGCAACAGCCAGACCATGATGTAGCGGGCGCCGGCTGTTTGCAGAACCTGAACGCTGTTGGCCAGTCGGTCCGCCGCGGCATTCGCCTGGGCGCCACTTTGCACACGTCCCTGAAGAAAGTCGTTACCGCCGCCGGAGAGGTAATACAGCGCGTTCGGATCGGCGCGCAAGTTGTTGGTCGGCAAATAGCCCGCTCGTGCACGTTCGCCGGTGGCGGATAACGTGGTGATTGAATCGAGGATCTGGTCGGTGCGGTAGCCGCCGACGGCCCAGTTGTTACCGTCTGGCAGGCCCTGGACGGCGCGTGCGGCTGAAGTCGAAGCGGCAGTCTGGTCCGCTGAGAAGCCAAGCCTGCCCCCGAACAACTGGGTTGAGTTGGCGGAATAGACTTCGCCACTGCCGTCCTGATAAGTCGGCCCTACCCGGTTGGTGAAGCGCAGAGTCGAACCGGGAGGGCCGCCCGCGTCGGTAAACTGCCCCGCATCGTTGAGGCTGTCACCGAAGACGATGAAGTTGGAGTAAGGATTGGGCGCCGCAATCGCCTGAGCGTAAGCCAAGGCGAGCAAGCAACCGGCAAGCGGTGCAAACAGCGTCTGTCTGATCATGAGCAAGTCCGTTTGTTTCTTGTTTTAGTGGGGTAAACGACAGTGCCAAAAAACTATAGAACCTCATGCCATTCGGCGCGAACTTGCCGAATGTTTCACTTGCTTCGATCGCCCCATATTGCACGCTCTGCCCAGCTAAGTTACTGTGCCAAGACGTATAAATGAGACCTTCCCCGTGTTGATCGTCAGCAAACTCCTGGATCAAGTCATCAAGGCACACGCCCGCTGGCGTTGGCGCGCCTGAATCCTTCTGCCGGCCCGGCCGGATCTTTACCGCTTTGCCTTCTTTACCCGTCAGACACACCGCTTTGCTGCGCGAATCCAGCGTCCGCCAAAGTGCAGGACGCTGCGGGTAAATCATTCGAAGGCTGAATCAAGTCAGTGAATTCAAGAGGTTCTTAACGCCATGTTGCTGATGATCGATAACTACGACTCTTTTACCTACAACGTTGTGCAATACCTTGGTGAGCTGGGCTCCCAGGTCAAAGTCGTGCGCAACGATGAACTTACCGTCGCCGAAATCGAAGCCCTCAATCCTGAGCGCATCGTCGTTTCTCCCGGTCCTTGCACTCCAACTGAAGCCGGCGTCTCGATTGATGTGATCAAGCATTTCGCCGGCAAACTGCCGATCCTCGGTGTCTGCCTGGGCCATCAGTCCATCGGCCAGGCCTTTGGTGGCGATGTGGTTCGCGCGCGCCAGGTCATGCACGGCAAGACCAGCCCGGTGTTCCATGAAGACAAAGGTGTCTTCGAAGGCCTGAACATGCCGCTGACGGTTACCCGCTATCATTCATTGATCGTCAAGCGCGAAACCCTGCCTGATTGCCTCGAGCTGACCGCCTGGACCCAACTGGAAGATGGTTCGGTCGACGAGATCATGGGCCTGCGCCACAAGACCCTGAACATCGAAGGCGTGCAGTTCCACCCTGAGTCGATTCTTACCGAACAGGGACACGAGTTGTTCGCTAACTTCCTCAAACAAACCGGCGGCACGCGCTAAGGACCTTTCATGAACATCAAGACAGCCCTGGGCCGTATCGTCGAACAGCTCGACCTCAGCACCGATGAAATGCGCGACGTGATGCGCGAAATCATGACCGGTCAATGCACGGACGCGCAGATCGGCGCGTTCATGATGGCCATGCGCATGAAGAGCGAAAGCATCGACGAAATCGTCGGCGCGGTGTCGGTCATGCGTGAACTGGCAGACACGGTCGAACTCAAGACCCTCGACGGCGTGGTCGATGTGGTCGGTACTGGCGGTGACGGTGCCAACATCTTCAACGTGTCGACTGCGTCATCCTTTGTGGTCGCGGCGGCCGGTTGCACGGTGGCCAAGCACGGCAACCGCGCGGTCTCGGGTAAAAGCGGCAGTGCCGATTTGCTGGAGGCAGCCGGCATCTACCTGAACCTGACCCCGGTCCAGGTGGCGCGCTGCATCGATAACGTCGGCATCGGCTTCATGTTTGCCCAGACTCATCACAGTGCCATGAAATATGCCGCCGGCCCGCGCAAGGAGCTTGGCTTGCGCACTCTGTTCAACATGCTTGGCCCGCTTACGAATCCGGCCGGTGTGAAACATCAGGTAGTGGGTGTATTCACCCAGGCGTTGTGCCGGCCGCTTGCTGAAGTGTTGCAGCGTTTGGGCAGCAAACATGTGCTGGTGGTGCATTCGAAGGATGGTCTGGACGAATTCAGCCTGGCAGCACCGACCTTTGTCGCGGAACTGAAAAACGATCAGATCACTGAATATTGGGTCGAACCGGAAGACCTGGGCATGAAAAGCCAGAGCCTGCATGGCCTGGCGGTGGAAAGCCCGGCGGCCTCCCTGGAGCTGATTCGCGACGCCCTGGGCAAGCGAAAGACCGAAAACGGTCAGAAAGCTGCCGAGATGATCATGCTCAATGCTGGTGCCGCGCTGTACGCGGCTGACCATGCCAGCAGCCTGAAAGAAGGCGTTGCCTTGGCGCACGATGCGCTGCACACCGGCCTTGCTCGGGAAAAACTCGAAGAACTGGGTGCGTTTACCGCGGTATTCAAAGTGGAGAATGAGGGATGAGTGTACCGACGGTTTTGGAAAACATTCTGGCGCGCAAAGCCGAGGAAGTTGTCGAGCGTAGCGCTCGCGTCAGCCTCGCCGAGCTGGAAAGTCTGGCCAAGGCGGCCGATGCACCCCGTGGTTTTGCCAAGGCTTTGCTGGCTCAGGCCAAGCTGAAAGAGCCTGCAGTCATTGCTGAAATCAAGAAGGCTTCGCCGAGCAAAGGCGTGATCCGCGAGAACTTCGTTCCTGCCGATATTGCCAAGAGCTACGAGAAGGGCGGCGCGACCTGTCTGTCGGTGCTTACCGATATTGATTATTTCCAGGGCGCTGACCTGTACCTGCAGCAGGCCCGCGCGGCGTGCACACTGCCGGTCATTCGCAAGGACTTCATGATCGATCCGTACCAGATCGTCGAAGCCCGTGCCCTTGGCGCCGACTGCGTGCTGTTGATCGTCTCCGCGCTGGACGACGTGAAAATGGCCGAGCTGGCGGCCGTGGCCAAAAGCGTCAACCTTGATGTGCTGGTGGAAGTCCACGATGGCGATGAGCTGGAGCGGGCCTTGAAAACCCTCGACACGCCGCTGGTCGGCATCAACAACCGCAACCTGCACACCTTCGAGGTTAGCCTGGAAACCACCCTCGACCTGTTGCCGCGTATCCCGCGAGATCGTCTGGTGATCACTGAAAGCGGCATCCTCAATCGCGCTGATGTCGAGTTGATGGAAATCAGCGATGTCTACGCGTTCCTGGTTGGCGAGGCGTTCATGCGCGCCGAAAATCCGGGCACTGAACTGCAACGACTGTTCTTCCCTGAGCGCGGCATTCCTGTCAGCGGTTCGACTCTCGACTGAAAAGCATCGCGAGCAAGCTTGCTCCTACAGGGTTTGAGGGTAACCACAATCGACTGTGGGAGCGAGCCTGCTCGCGATAGCGGCATAAGAAACACCACAGACTTTTTGTCTTACGGAGTACCTTGTGACCTCACCTGTTTCTCTGACCATCGAAGGCGGCCTTCAGGCCGAGCAGGATCTGCTGGCCTCGGTCTGTGCTGGCGACGCGGAATTTGGGCTGCTGTTCTGGCAGCCCAGCGACCAGGCATTGGTAATGCCGCGCCGCTTGAATCGCTTGCCAGGTTTCGAACACGCCTGCGAAGTCTCCGCCGCTGCAGGCTGGCCGGTGCTGTTGCGCGATACCGGTGGTGAACCCGTTCCGCAATCAGCGACAACCCTCAACATCGCTCTGGTTTACGCGCCACCGCGTAGCGAAGGGGATCTGAACCGTATCGAGACCGGCTACCGGCGTCTATGTGATCCGATCTGCCAGTTGCTGGATGAGCTGGGGGGCACTTCGTCCCTGGGCGAAATCGACGGTGCCTTCTGTGATGGCCGCTTCAACGTCAATCTGGATGGGCGCAAGATGGTTGGTACTGCCCAGCGCTGGCGCCAGAGCCAAGGTGGTCAGCGTCCAGTAGGGCTGGTTCATGGTGCGATGTTGCTGGATAACGAGCGCGAATCGATGGTCGCGGCGGTCAATCGCTTTAATGAGGCCTGCGGTCTGGAGCAACGGGTGCGCGCTGAAAGCCACATCGCCTTGCATGAGAAGTTCACCGCGCCGGATGCAATGGAACGCCTTGATGAACTCTACCGTCGAATGCTTGGGCACATGTTCAACGGCTAGATTTACGAACTCAGCGCGTACCGAAGACCACCATGGTCTTGCCTTTGACATCCACCAGGTTGCGCTCCTCCAGATCCTTGAGCACACGTCCGACCATCTCCCGGGAGCAGCCAACGATCCGTCCGATTTCCTGACGGGTCACCTTGATCTGCATGCCATCGGGATGGGTCATGGCATCTGGCTGCTTGCACAGTTCAAGCAGGCAGCGGGCGACGCGACCGGTGACGTCGAAGAACGCCAGGTCACCGACCTTGCGGGTGGTGTTGCGCAGGCGTTGTGCGATCTGTCCGCTTAGTACGTAAAGAATGTCCGGGTCCTGCTGCGACAATTCGCGGAATTTCGCGTAGCTGATTTCCGCTACTTCGCATTCGGCCTTTGCCCGCACCCAGGCGCTGCGTTCCTGTTCGTGACCGGCCTGCTCAAACAGCCCCAACTCGCCGAAAAAATCCCCGGCGTTCAGGTAGGCGATGATCATTTCCCGACCGTCGTCGTCTTCGATCAGGATGGTGACCGAACCCTTGATGATGAAGAACAGCGTCTCCGAGCGGTCACCGGCGCAAATGATGTTGCTCTTGGCCTGATAGCGACGGCGCTGGCAATGCATCAACAGCTTGTCGAGGTTTTTCATCTTGAGGGTGGGGGCAATAGCAACCATGGTTGTATCCCGAAAAGACTGCACGGTGTGTTGGGTTTTTTATGAATTGCGGACATTGCGGCTCAGCTGGCCGAGCGCCAGCGAATTGGCGCCAGCTTACCAGACACTTCTTGCAATATTCGAGATTTTACCTACAGCGCTGATGGTTATGTCCTAGGACGCCAATCACTGTCAACCAAGGGGCCTGTGCTAAGCTGGCGACCCTTTTTTAGACAGTGGAGTCTTGGCGATGAAGGCACGCATCCAATGGGCTGGCGAAGCCATGTTCCTCGGCGAATCCGGCAGCGGTCATGTCGTGGTCATGGACGGTCCGCCCGATGCCGGCGGCCGTAACCTGGGTGTCCGGCCGATGGAAATGCTCCTGCTGGGTGTCGGCGGTTGCAGCAATTTCGATGTGGTCAGCATCCTCAAGAAGTCCCGTCAGGCGGTCGAGAGCTGCGAGGCGTTCCTTGAAGCTGAGCGTGCGACTGAAGATCCGAAGGTTTTCACCAAGATCCACATGCATTTTGTGGTCAAGGGGCGTGGCCTGAAGGAAGCGCAGGTCAAGCGCGCTATCGAACTGTCCGCTGAAAAATATTGCTCGGCTTCGATCATGCTCGGTGCGGCAGGTGTAGAGATCACCCACGACTACGAGATCATCGAGCTGGGTTGAATCGAGATCAAAAAAAGGCGACTGCCTCAGGGCCGTCGCCTTTTTTGTTTCCGGTGCAGCCGGTCAGATCCGATAAGTACTCTTGGTCATGACCTTGGCCATCAAGCTCATCCCGAACTTTACCGGTGCCGGAAAGCGAAAGCCGCCAGCCTCCAGTGCGCTTTCGGCATGCTGTTCTTCATCGATGCGCATCTGCTCGAGAATCGCCCGGGATTTTTCATCCTCGGCCGGCAGTTGCTCCAGGTGTTCATTCAAGTGCTTGCACACCTGATCTTCTGTCGCTGCGACAAAACCCAGGCTGACTTTGTCGCTGATCAGGCCTGCAACAGCGCCTATCCCGAACGACATGCCATAAAACAGCGGATTGAGAATGCTGGTGTGGCTACCCAATTGATGGATGCGTTGCTCACACCACGCCAGATGGTCGACTTCTTCTTCGGCGGCGTGCTCCATCGCGATGCGCACTTGCGGCAGCTTGGCAGTCAGGGCCTGCCCTTGGTACAGCGCCTGGGCGCAGACTTCACCGGTATGGTTGATGCGCATCAGCCCGGCAACGTGGCGAGTGTCTTCATCGCTCAATTTCGCATCGGGCTGTACAATGGCCGGCGACGGACGGTAGGGCTGGCCGCTGAAGGGCAGCAGGGTCCGCATCGCGGCATCGGCTTGCAGCAGAAGGCGATCAATTGGCGAGTAGTGACGTTGGGTAGTCATGCTGACCTCCGGAGGAATCTCGGCGGCCAGTTTAACCCAATCGGCCGGGGAAGGTTTGCGTTGGGTCATTTCGACGCAGGCTCGCCTTGTAGGACCCAGGCTTGCCGGCGATGGCGATCTCAATGACGTCATCGCCGGCAAGCCTGGCTCCTACGGGAGTGTGTATTGAATCAGCCCGGCGGCCAGTGCATCTGACGCTGTCCCAGTACATGCATATGAATGTGATAGACAGTCTGCCCACCTTCTTCATTGCAGTTCATGACAACTCGGAAACCTTTTTCGCAACCCAGTTCCAGGGCCAGGCGCTGGGCGGTGAACAGGATGTGTCCAGCCAGGGCCTTGTCGTCCTCGGTCAGGTCGTTTAGGGTACGTACCGGCTTCTTCGGGACCACCAGGAAGTGCACCGGTGCCTGCGGGGCGATATCGTGGAAGGCCAGTACCTGGTCGTCCTCGTAAATGATCTTCGCCGGGATTTCCCGGTTGATGATCTTGGTGAACAGAGTATCCACAGCTGTTTTCTCCGTTGTTTGGGCTGGCCCGAGTGTACCCATGCCGGGTGTACCCGCCCAGTGTTTTACCTTCAGCGCGGGCAGTGAGCCTTGATGACCATGCCGGTGATCGTCCTGATCAGCCAGCGCGAGCCGAACCGGGGCAGGGTGGCGAACCAGCGGTTGCGTCGCCCCGGAATAATGATTGCGCGATTTTTCTCCAGGGCTCGCACGGTATAGAGCGCGACTTCCTCCGGACTCATCAGCATTTTACTGTTGGACAGTTTGTCGTCGTTCAGTTGCGCGGTGCGGAAAAACGCCGTGCGAGTCGGGCCGGGGCAGAGCACCGAGACCTTGACCGCGCATTTTTTCAGCTCGACGCGCAGGGCTTCGGAAAAGTGCAGTACATAGGCCTTGCTCGCGTAGTAAGTGCTCATCCACGGCCCGGGCTGGAACGCCGCGACCGAAGCGACGTTCAGAATTTGACCGCCACCCTGTAACGCCATGCTGTTACCGATGGCATGGCACAGGCGAGTGAGTGCCAGAATGTTCACTTCAATCAAATCCTGTTCGGTCATCCAGTCTTGAGCCAGGAACGGGCCGCAAGTGCCAATGCCGGCGCAGTTGACCAGCAGGTCGATTTGCCGGTCACCTTCCTCCAGTTCCAGCAGGAAGCCCGACAGGCGCAGTGGCTCGCCCAGATCGCAGGCACGGAACAACACTTCCACGCCAAAACGTTGGGTCAGTTCAATCGCAATGCTTTCCAGCTGATCACGCTGTCGAGCCACCAGAATCAGGCTGCGGCCGCGCCGGGCCAGCGCTTCAGCCATCGCCAGGCCGATGCCGCTGGAAGCGCCAGTGATCAGAGCGTAACGGGTCATGCCATTCTCCATCGCAACAGCTCCGCGCCGCGACGCAGGTGTCACGGGCGGGGAGCGCTGTTCATTCTTTCGCAGAGTCTACAGGGGGCGGGGCTTCTTCGGCTGCCTCGGCTGGCGAATTTGCTTGCGGTTCGACTTCGACATCGATTTCGTCAGTGGTCATCGAGCCGCTTTGGTAGCTGCTTTCGAGGGTGTCTTCATACTCTTGCTGGATTGCCGAGATTCCACCCACCATTGCACCGACGGTAAATAACCCGATAAACACAATCCACAACGCGCACAAAACCTTGACCGCCGTGCTGTTGGGCGGGGGAGGCGGGCCATAGCGGTTCGCGCCGATGTTGCCTGGCATGACCATGATCACCAGCGGGAAGAAACTGCCTACGAACGGAACCAGGTTCAGGAGCCAGAGCCAGCCCGACCAGCCTATATCGTGCAAACGCTGAATGGTGAACAGAACACTGATCACCACGAACGCCAAGAACAGGAAGAAGGCGAAGATGCCGCCGATGATCAGTCCGGTGGTGGAGTTGCCACTGACCAGACCCAGGCCGATGAGCGCAAACACGCCGACAACGGGAAGGGTCACCAGGCTCAGCACCATCGTCCACGCCAGAAAACGCAGGCGCCCGATGCGACCTTCGACGCCGAAGGGTTTGAGTACGGCGAACTCCGGCAGTCTTTCGCCGAGGCTTGCCTGGGGTGGCGAATACGGGGACTGGGGCGGCGCTGCAGAGACAGGATCGTGAACATCGGCCAAGTCTGGCTCGATCGTAGGTTGCGCCTCGATCCGGGCATCGACACCGGTGTTCCTCAGGGCTTGAAGATAGGCCTGTGCATCAGCTTGTGACAGGTTGCTCTTTAATGCTATCGGTCGACCATTGAACAGGCGCTCGATAGAGCTGACGTCGCTCTTGTACAGCGCAGCGAGATTGAGTTTAGCCGTGTTGATATCAACCCCCGGCAACAAAGTGCCGTCAAACACGATCTTGTAATGGTTTTCGTTCATTGCCCAGGCGTCCTTGTCGCAAGTCATCGATACGAATGGCCAGCCGCTGCTTGAGTGGTTGCTCAGCGCGGCCAGTGTTGGCGCAGTTGCTCTGCTTGCTCCTGTGCCTTGCGGTACTCGGCGTCGAGACGTGCGATCAATTGTTCGACGCTTGGCAAGTCATCGATTTCACCGACGCCCTGGCCCGCGGACCACACAGTTTTCCAGGCTTTGGCTTCATCGCTGATGGGTTTGAGTTTGGAGCCGAAATTGACCTCTCCCTTGTTTTGCAGCGCTGCCGTGTCGAATCCGGCGGCCTCCAGGCTTTGGCGCATGAAGCTTGCCGGTACCCCCGACACTGCTGGAGTATGGATGATATCGGCGGCTCTGGACGTCAGCAGCATCTCTTTGTAGGCGTCAGGCGCGTGACTTTCAGTGGTACCGATAAATCGTGTGCCGAAGTAGGCCAGGTCCGCACCGAGCAATTGTGCTGCGAGAATTTCGTGGCCGTGGTTCAGGCACCCGGCCAGCAGTAGCGTCTTGTCGAAAAACTGGCGGATTTCGGCGATCAGCGAGAACGGGCTCCAGGTGCCAGCATGTCCGCCGGCACCCGCTGCGACGGCAATCAGCCCGTCCACACCCGCCTCGGCGGCTTTCTCGGCATGACGACGGGTCGTCACATCATGGAAAACCAGGCCGCCATAGCCGTGGACCGCATCGACTACTTCCTTAACGGCGCCCAGGCTGGTGATCACGATCGGCACTTCGTGTTCGATGCAGATATCCAGGTCCGCCTGCAAGCGCGGATTGCTGTTGTGCACAATCAGGTTCACCGCGTAGGGCGCAGGGTTTTCCAGAGTCGCCAGCTGCGCCTCGATTTCCTCCAGCCAAGCCTTGAAACCACTGCTCTCGCGTTGATTCAGCGCTGGAAAACTGCCCACTACGCCGTTGCGACAGCAGGCAAGCACCAGTTGCGGGTTGGAAATCAGGAACATCGGCGCGGCCACTACGGGCAAGCGCAAGCGTTGTTCAAGCAGAGCGGGCAGCGACATTTGAAGTACCCCGGTGAGTGATAACTATTGGATTTAGAACGGCCGAACGACGACCAGAATTACGATCGCCAGCAATATCAGAACCGGCACTTCATTGAACCAGCGATAAAAGACATGGCTGCGGGTATTTTCGCCACGGGCAAAGCGCTTTACCTGCGCGCCGCACATATGGTGGTAGCCGATCAGCAACACGACCAAGGTCAGTTTGGCGTGTATCCAGCCACCCTGGCTGAAGATGCCTGGATTGAGGTAGATGAGCCAGCCACCGAAGATCAGCGTGGCGATCATCGCCGGTCCCATGATGCCCCGGTACAACTTGCGCTCCATGATGCTGAAGCGCTCCTTGCTGATGGTGTCTTCGCTTTGGGCGTGGTAGACGAACAGGCGCGGCAGGTAGAACAGGCCGGCAAACCAGCACACGACGCTGATGATGTGGAAAGCTTTGAGCCACAGATAAAGCATTTTTGGTTATTCCCAGGTTCACGGTAACCGGATAGTAGAGGCTTGAGGCTCCGCACGTCACCTTGCCGGTTGTCGCAGGACGATACGGGCCCTATTATCGACGGCTTTCCAGTGGGTTCGTTGAGGGCAGGTTTATGGTCAAGGTCGGTATCGTCGGCGGCACGGGTTACACCGGTGTCGAACTGTTGCGTCTGTTGGCACAACATCCGCAAGCTGAAGTGGTGGTGATCACTTCCCGATCCGAGGCCGGCCTGGCCGTGGCCGACATGTACCCGAACCTGCGAGGCCACTACGACGGCCTGGCGTTCAGTGTCCCGGACATCAAGACCCTGGGCGCTTGCGACGTAGTGTTCTTCGCCACCCCTCACGGCGTAGCGCATGCCCTGGCGGGTGAATTGCTGGCAGCCGGCACCAAGGTCATCGACCTGTCTGCGGACTTCCGCCTGCAAGACGCTGATGAGTGGGCGAAATGGTACGGCCAGCCACACGGTGCTCCTGAACTGTTGGATGAAGCGGTCTATGGCCTGCCGGAAGTCAATCGCGAGCAGATCAAGAAGGCGCGCCTGATCGCTGTGCCGGGTTGCTACCCGACCGCTACGCAGTTGGGTTTCCTGCCATTGCTCGAAGCGGGCCTGGCCGATGCTTCGCGCCTGATCGCCGACTGCAAGTCCGGCGTCAGCGGTGCCGGTCGTGGTGCTGCTGTGGGTTCGCTGTACTCCGAGACATCGGAAAGCATGAAGGCTTACGCAGTCAAAGGGCATCGCCACCTGCCGGAAATTCGCCAGGGTTTGCGTCGTGCGGCGGGCAAGGACGTTAGCCTGACCTTCGTGCCGCACCTGACCCCGATGATCCGTGGCATCCACTCCACGCTCTACGCGACCGTCGTGGATCGCTCGGTGGACCTGCAGGCGCTGTTTGAAAAACGTTATGCGAACGAGCCGTTCGTCGATGTCATGCCTGCCGGCAGCCATCCGGAAACCCGCAGCGTGCGAGGCGCCAACGTGTGCCGTATTGCCGTGCACCGCCCTCAGGACGGCGATCTGGTGGTCGTGCTGTCGGTGATCGACAACCTGGTCAAAGGCGCGTCGGGTCAGGCCGTGCAGAACATGAACATCCTGTTCGGGCTGGACGAACGTCTGGGCTTGTCCCACGCGGGCATGTTGCCGTAAGGCTATATTGCACTCAGCAAAAGGCCCGTTGAACGGGCCTTTTTGCATTTCCGGCCGAGCGACTGGGTTGCTTGATATACCATAACAATAGTTGACCGCTTTTCTAGGAGAAGCGGATAATGCGCGTCATCACGCAATATGACGGCTTAACGCCGGGAGATAGTCAGCATGAGCGTCGAATCCTTCACCCCCACGGCTTTGCAATTCACCCACGGTGCCGCGCACAAGGTGAAGAGCCTGGTCGATGAAGAGGGGAATGATCGCTTGAAGCTGCGCGTATTCGTTACGGGCGGCGGTTGTTCAGGTTTTCAGTACGGCTTCACTTTTGATGAGGAAGTGGCCGATGACGACACCATCGTTGAGCGCGAAGGTGTGAGTCTGGTTGTCGATCCGATGAGCTTCCAGTACCTGGCAGGAGCCGAGGTGGATTATCAGGAAGGTCTGGAAGGCTCGCGTTTCGTCATCAAGAATCCGAACGCTACCACCACCTGTGGCTGTGGCTCTTCGTTCTCGATCTGATCAGCGCATCTGAATCATCAAAACGCCGCATGGCCTCAGGGCCCTGCGGCGTTTTGCTGTCCGGCATTTAACTATGCAGGGTAGATGGCGCCAAGTACGCGCAGCCCACGGGCACCGGTGACGCTCGGGCGATTGGCCGCGATACCTTCCAGGCAGCAGTGAGCCAACCAGGCGAAAGCCATGGCTTCGACCCAGTCAGGGTCTACGCCGTGAGTGGCGGTGCTGCTGACGGTCGCATCTGGTAGCAGGCTGGCCAGGCGCTTCATGAGTGCAGCATTGTGCGCGCCCCCACCGCAGACCAGCAGCTCCTGAGTATCGGCCTGGGCACTGCGCAGCGATTCGACGATGGTCAATGCCGTCAGTTCCAGCAGCGTTGCCTGGACGTCCTCGGCCGCGAAGGCTGGCAGCGCTGCCAGATGCCGGGTCAGCCATGGCAGGTTGAAGACTTCGCGGCCGGTACTCTTCGGACCCTTTGTTACAAAGAAGGGGTCGCTGAGCAGTGCCTTCAACAGTACTGGTTCGACTTTGCCGCTGGCAGCCCATTGGCCATCACGGTCAAAGTTGTCCCCGCGCCGTTGCTGAATCCAGGCGTCCAGCAACACGTTTCCCGGGCCGCAGTCGAAACCTGCGACAGGCTTGCCGGGTTCAATCAGGCTGAGGTTGCTGAAACCACCCACGTTCAGCACGGCGCGGTTGCCAGGCTGCTCTTCAAAAAGTGCTTCGTGAAAGGCTGGAACCAGCGGTGCGCCTTGCCCGCCAGCGGCAACGTCGCGGCTGCGGAAATCACTGACCACCGTGATGCCGGTCAGCTCGGTCAGCAGGGCCGGATTACCGATTTGCACCGTGAAGCCGCGTGCGGGTTCATGGCGAATGGTCTGGCCGTGACTGCCAATCGCGCGAATGTCGTCAGGCTTGAGGTGCTGCTGGGCAAGGAGGGCGTTAACACCCTGCGCTGCCAGTTTCACCCAGTTCTGTTGGGCAATGGCGGAGCGGGCGATCTCGTCCGGACCGCTGGCGCACAAGCCAAGCAGCTCGGCGCGCAGTGAGTCGGGCATCGGGATGTAGTGGGTGGCAATCAGCCTGATCGCCGGGGCTTGCTCGATCAGCGCTATGTCCAGGCCATCAAGGCTGGTCCCGGACATCACACCTATATAGAGCGCCATGGCCTAGCGCTTGGCCGAAGCTAGCTGGGTGGCTCTTTCCTGGTCCATGCGGGCCATCAGTGGTTGGCTCTGCGCCAGGAAGCGTGCGCGTTCAGCTTTGGAAATCGGATCGGCCATCGCTACTTTCTGGCCCAGCGGATCGACGTGTACGCCATTGACCTGGAATTCGTAATGCAAATGCGGGCCAGTGGAAAGGCCGGTAGTACCGATGTAGCCGATGACCTGGCCTTGCTTGACTGTTCCTCCGGTCTTGACGCCTTTGGCGAAGCCTTGCATGTGGCCGTACAGCGTGCGGTAGGTATTGCCGTGCTGCAGAATGACCGTGTTGCCGTAACCGCCGCGGCGACCTGCCAGTAGTACTTTACCATCACCAGCCGCCTTGATTGGCGTACCACGCGGTGCCGCGTAGTCCACGCCTTTGTGGGCGCGGATCTTATTCAGGATCGGGTGTTTGCGGCCCATGGAGAATTTCGAGCTGATGCGGGCGAAATCCACCGGGGTGCGGATGAATGCCTTGCGCATGCTGTTGCCATCAGCCGTGTAATAGCTGCTGTTGCCTTGCTTGTCGGTGTAGCGCACGGCGGTGTAGGTCTTGCCGCGGTTGGTGAAGCGTGCGGACAGGATCGGACCGTTGCCGACCGCTTTGCCGTTGACCACTTTCTGTTCATAGATCACGTCGAACTGGTCGCCCTGGCGAATATCCTGGGCAAAGTCGACGTCGTAGCCAAACACGCTGGCCATGTCCATGGTCAGGCTATGCGACAGGCCTGCACGCGCAGCGGACTGTGACAACGAGCTGTTGATCACGCCATGTACGTAGGCGGAACGCACGGTGGGTTTGGCGGTCGTGCGGTTGAAGCTGTAACCCTTGTCGTTCTTGGTCAGGGTGATGGTTTCGAGGTCGCTGACCTTGCTATGCAGGCTGGTCAGCTGGCCGTCCGGACCCAGTTCGAATTCGAGTTTCTGCCCATGCTTGAGCTGACTGAACTGCTTGGCCTGTTTGTCGCTGGCCAGCAAGTCATGCACTGAAGTGGCTGGAAGGCCGACTTTTGCGAACAGCGTGGAGAGCGTATCGCCTTTGCTGACGATCACTTCCCTGTGACTTGGCGCCTTCTTTTCTTCTGCAACCGGTGCAGGTACCGCTGCAGGAGCGGGAGCCGCTTGAGCAGTTTCCTGCGGCTCCTGGGGGCTGTCTTCGATCTGTGCAAAAGGAGACTCGACCGGCTCATTTGTGGCTTGGACGGCGTGGGCAGCGTCTTGTTCTTGTGTCAGTTGTTCGGCAGGGCTTTCCAGTTCAAGGCTCAGGGTTGTCTTTTTGGCTTCTACATCACTGGAAGGAAATACCAGAAGCGCCAGG
This sequence comes from Pseudomonas sp. EB271-G4-1, assembly GCF_058791355.1. Lineage (NCBI taxonomy): Bacteria > Pseudomonadati > Pseudomonadota > Gammaproteobacteria > Pseudomonadales > Pseudomonadaceae > Pseudomonas > Pseudomonas sp. EB271-G4-1. The sequence goes on along the minus strand of NZ_JBYTEO010000032.1, from coordinate 1,607 downwards.
CTCAGCAGGGCGGCGATGCCACTGGCTGCGAGCAGGTGGGTTTTCGGGTAAAGCGGTGGCGCTTTAGACGATTCTTTGGTCATAAGTAGTGTTTTGACTTTGAAAAAGATGAATTGGAAAAGATGAATGACATGATGAAGATGAAATAACTGTATAAAATATAACCAAATCATCCCTGAAGCAAGTCCGTGGACGCTCTGTCAGCGGATTGGCGTCATTGTGCCGGCCGAACTTTGTATTTGACGCGCGATCTTGTATGGTTGGTCCCCTTTGAATTCGAGCCTTGCGGGTCTGTTATGAAGTCGGTTGAAGAGCAGCTAGCGCTGATTAAACGTGGTGCGGAAGAACTGTTGGTCGAGTCCGAGCTGATCGAAAAACTCAAGCGTGGCCAACCGCTACGTATCAAGGCCGGCTTCGATCCGACCGCCCCGGATTTGCACCTGGGCCACACCGTGCTTATCAATAAGCTGCGCCAGTTCCAGGAATTGGGTCACCAGGTGATCTTCCTGATTGGCGACTTCACCGGGATGATTGGCGATCCGAGCGGCAAGAGTGCAACGCGTCCTCCGCTGACTCGTGAGCAGGTTCTCGAAAATGCCGAGACCTACAAGACCCAGGTGTTCAAGATTCTCGATCCGGCCAGGACTGAAGTGGCATTCAACTCCACCTGGATGGATCAGATGGGCCCCGCCGACTTCATCCGCCTGACTTCGCAGTACACTGTGGCTCGCATGCTCGAGCGCGATGATTTCGACAAGCGCTACACGACCAATCAGCCGATCGCCATCCATGAGTTCCTTTATCCGCTTGTCCAGGGTTACGACTCGGTTGCCTTGCGCGCGGATGTCGAGCTCGGCGGCACCGATCAGAAGTTCAACCTGTTGATGGGGCGTGAGTTGCAGCGTGGTTACGGTCAGGAAGCCCAGTGCATTCTGACCATGCCCCTGCTTGAAGGTCTGGATGGCGTGAAGAAGATGTCCAAGTCCCTGGGCAACTACGTCGGTATCCAGGAGGCGCCGGGAGTGATGTACAGCAAGCTGGTCTCCATTCCGGATGCGTTGATGTGGCGTTACTTCGAGCTGCTCAGCTTCCGTTCCATGGATGAGATCAATGCCTTCCGTTCTGAAGTCGAGGCGGGCGCCAATCCGCGTGACATCAAGATCAAGCTGGCTGAAGAGATCGTTGCCCGCTTCCATGGTGAGGAGGCTGCGGCCAACGCTCATCGTGCGGCAGGTAATCGTATGAAGGATGGCGAGCTCCCGGACGATCTGCCTGAAATCGAATTGACTGCAGCCGAAGATATGCCGATCGCCGCCGTCCTTAATAAGGCTGGCCTGGTGAAGAACTCGGCTGTGGCGCGTGATCTGCTCGGTTCCGGTGGTGTGCGTATCGATGGCGAGGTGGTCGATCGCTCCTTTATATACGTACTGGGAGCGACCCACGTTTGCCAGGCCGGCAAGAAGGCATTTGCGCGTATTACGCTCAAATCTGAATAAACCTGTAACAAAGGGTTGACGACGGATTTCAGGGGCCTATAATTCGCCCCACTTCCGGCGCAGTCGAAACGGAAAACTCCTTGGTAAACAATGAGTTACGCAGTTTTCGGC